>JBILEX010000079.1:0-4670 GCA_044351895.1 Candidatus Planktophila sp. | reverse complement strand
CCCAAGGCGAGCACCGAGTGGTGCGCCACCTGAAATCGCCGCTTCCACAGCCCCACCCAAGGTGGCGCGAATTTTCGAGAAGACAAGCTTGTCAAAGAGTCCATGCTTAAGTGAGAGCAATGGGTTAAATTTCTTTGCATCCATATTCTCGCTGTATTCAATAGCGATGGCCGCAGCTTTTCTAAAGATCTTTCCTTTACCAGCAGCTTCAGCCTTTGCTTCGGCTCCGTTGTAGACCTTTTCAAAGATTCGAGGAACTGCAAGAACGAATGTTGGCTTAAATGATTGAAGATCAGGCAGGAGCCGACCGACTGGATCGCTGCAATGTGCCAGGTGAAGACCTGCAGTAATTGCACCAATCTGAACCATACGACCAAAGACGTGAGCAACGGGAAGGAAGAGAAGTGTTGATCCACCTGGCTTGAGGAATAGATCTGATGCCCCTTGCACAACATTTCCACACTCAGAGAGGAAGTTTCCATGAGTAAGTGAGACGCCCTTTGGTTTTCCAGTTGTTCCAGATGTGTAGATCAAAGTTGCCAAAGTATCTGGGCTTAAAGAGTTTCGGCGACGATCGATTTCGTCATCGCTGATCTGTGCACCGGCGCGAGCGAGTACTGAGAGCACATCGTCAGTCATTGTCCAGACATGCTTTGTATGTGAAGGAAGGACTGTTTGGGCAAGTTCGCGATGTGTCGGAGTCTCAACAATGAGTCCAACTGCACCCGAATCGCTCAAGATCCAATCAACTTGCTCTGCAGATGATGTTTCATAAATTGGAACAACGCATCCGCCGGCAAACCAGATTGCAAAATCCAAAATCGTCCACTCGTATCGCGTGCGCGCCATGATCGCTACACGATCGCCGATGTTGATACCAGCAGCAACTAAACCTTTAGCAGTTGCTCGAACCTCTGCTTCAACTTCACGAGCTGTAACCGGCTGCCATCCGTCGCCAAGAGGACGGGACATGATTACGCGTTCTGGTTCAAACCATGCGCGGTGTGCAATAAGTTCAGTGAGGTTTCCCTCAGTGGCTACAGGGACAAGTGGTTTAACTGAATATTCGCTCATGGGCAAACGCTATCGGGGGAATCGCAAAAATGGGAGATCCCAGAAAGAGATTTCTCGGGGTAACCTTGGGCCATGAGCGATATGAGCAGATCAACAATTGTTATTGAAGCACCCATCAGCCGCGTCAGCGAGGTTCTCTTCGATCTCGAGAAGTACCCCGAGTGGTCAGATTCCATAACAAAAGTCAAAGTTTCTGAGCGGGATGAAAGCGGACGCGTCACGGGCGCGACCTTGACCATCTCAGCCGGTGCACTCAAAGACGAGGTAAGCCTTTCCTATAACTGGGATGGCGCACCAGGACGTCTGGAGTTCGAGCTCGAAGATGCCAACATGCTTACCAAAATGGATGGCGCATACATTGTTAAGGATCTAGGTGATGAAACAGAAGTTACCTATGAACTTTCAGTTGGTGTATCAATGCCGATTCCTCAAATGATGGTAACTAAGCAGGAGAAGACAACAATTGATCAAGCACTTGCTCAACTCAAAGAGCACTGCGAAGGTTAATTGCACTAGTGAGCTACACAATAGGAATTGATGTCGGTGGTACCAAGGTTCTCGGCGGTGTCGTTGATCAATCTGGAAAGATTCTGATCGATGCGCGCAGGGATACTCCTCGCGAAGGTGGTATCGCTTTAACTCAAACTATTGCCGATGTTGCTCGAGAATTGATGTCCTCGTATTCAGTTGAGTCGGTGGGCATATCTGCTGCAGGTTTTGTTTCTTCCGATCGAAAGACAATGCTGGCAACACCAAATATCGCAGGGTGGAATGGTGTTGATCTTGATGCGCAGTTAACCGCGCTGCTCGGTCTTCCAGTTGTTATTGAAAATGATGCCAATGCTGCAGCGTGGGGAGAAGCAGCATTTGGTGCGGGTCGCGGCCATGATCATCTTCTGATTGTCACCGTGGGCACTGGTATCGGCGGGGGAATTGTTGTAAACGGAAATCTTTATCGCGGTGGATTTGGAACTGCAGCAGAAATCGGTCATATGCGCGTGGTCCCGGAAGGTCACCTCTGCGGATGTGGCGCTCGTGGATGCTTTGAGCAATATGCCAGCGGCAGCGCGCTTATGCGTCATGCCCGAGAAGCGATTAGCGCAACTCCAGAACTCGCACGCAATTTACTTGCTTTAGGCAACGGCACACTCGATGGTTTAACAGGCAAACACATTACAGAGGCCGCTCAAAATGGTGACCCCGTAGCGCTGGCAGCATTTAATACAACAGCACATTTTCTCGGCGCAGGAATTGCATCCCTGTGCGTAATTTTAGATCCTACACGCGTTGTCATCGGTGGTGGAGTCGTTGATGCAGGTGAGATTTTGCTGGCACCGACTCGTGAATCAATGACGCGCCATATGCCTTTTGCAGGAAAGCATCCATATCCAGATATTGTTCCAGCCGAACTTGGTAACGAAGCTGGGCTAGTCGGCGTTGCAGATCTAGCCCGTTTGTAGTCCTACTTACTTTTCGCTGGGATAGATAAGACCGATCTGGCGGCGAATTTCATCAAGTGAACCCATAATCTCAATGCTCTCATCGGGCGTGAGGATTGGTGAATTCATTGCTCCTGCGCGAACTACGCGTTCGAATTCCATTGCTTGCTCGCGAAGACCATGTCCCTTGTAATCACTTGGATATTCAGTGGTTGTTCCATCGTGCATGATCACGCGCATCGATGCTGGATTGTAGAAAGTGCGATCAATTTCAATCTTGCCTAGCGTTCCACAAATTGTTGCTCGACATGGAGTTGAGACCATCATATTGGAGGTCAAAATTGCCTGTGCACCGCTCTTGTAATTAAAGATAGCCGTTGAACTTGCATCGACACCCTTGTCGGTAAAGGTTGCAGATGAAGTTATTGAATCAGGCTTACCTAAAACCATGTGAGCAAATGAAATTGGGTAGATGCCAAGGTCTAGCAGTGCGCCGCCACCAAGCGATGGCTCCCAGTGACGTGGATTGGCATAATCTGAAAGTCGTTGTCCATGGTCTGCCTCAACGGCCCAAATGTCTCCAAGTACTCCAGATGCCAAAATCTCGCGCACTCTATGCATATGCGGCAAGAATCGCGCCCACATGGCCTCCATCAGGGCAACGCCATTGGCATCCGCTGCGGCCTTCATCTGCTTTGCTTCTGCGGCATTGATGGTAAATGGTTTTTCACACAAGACAGGCTTTCCAGCGTTTAACGCAAGCACAGTATTGCTTACATGATACGGATGAGGCGTGGCGACATAAATGGCGTGAAGAGTTGGGTCGTTGACTAACTCTTCATAGCTGCCGTAGGCAACGCATCCGGGAAACTCAGTTGCAAAGGCATCGGCGCTCTCTTTAGATCGTGAGCCAACAGCCGCAACGATGTGGTTATTAAAGTACGAAAGATCTCGCGCGAATGCTTGTGCAATTCCGCCACTAGCAAGAATTCCCCAACGAAAATCTGTACTCATATTTGTGCTCCATCATCATCTAGGCCCGAATTATCCGAGCGAGGATTATCTTTCCACCTCTTGAAGGCGTTGATGCCGTCTGTGAATGTTTTTTTCAGATTCTTTTTCGCAGGCGATGGGGGAGTAAAGTGCTCATCATCGGCGTTTCTCTCTAAGTCATCGAGATAGGTAGATGGAGAACTCTGATCTAGTGACAATCCCGAGACAAGTGCCTGAAACTTCTCGTCAATGAGATCTTTCTCATCTTTACCGGGATTCTGGGCGTCATCGGAGGCAGATGTCATGCTTTATATTCGCACAAACTTCGCCAATTGAGTAGAAAAGGGGTTAAATTATGAGCATGAACAATCTGCCCTATGGCACTTTGCGCGCCTTTTTGACGCCTTTCTTGATGATCCTCTTTCGCCCCAAAGTTAAAGGCCTTCGCAATGTTCCTGCAAGCGGACCGCTAATCATCGCCTCGAACCATCTCTCATTTAGCGATTCTATTTTTATGCCCCTTGTTGTGCCACGTAAGGTGACCTTTCTCGCGAAGAGTGAGTACTTCACATCACCTGGCCCTAAAGGGCTGTTGAAGAAGTTAACATTTATCGCACTTGGCCAAGTCCCGGTCGATCGTTCAGGCGGTCGCCGCAGTGAAGCTGCATTGATTACAGGTCTTCAAGTCTTATCTGAGGGAAAGTGCCTCGGAATCTATCCAGAAGGAACACGTTCACCAGATGGTCGCCTCTACAAGGGTCGTACCGGCATTGCACGCCTTGCAATCGAATCCGGCGCTCCGATTATTCCAGTTGCCATGTTTAATACTGAAAAGATTCAGCCAACCGGCCAGGTTATTCCAAATATTCAACGAGTAGGCATGACATTTGGCGAACCTATGTACTTTGATGGTGACTCAACTGATCTGGCTTATCTACGTGTTGTGACGGATCAGGTTATGAATCGCATCCAAGAGTTATCTGGCCAAGAGTATGTGGATGAATATGCAGTCAAGGCAAAGAAATTGAGCAAGAGCGATTCAGAGGAAGAGTCCGAGTAACTAGCGCGATTCCAATTCAGCGCGTTGGATTAAATAGTTACAGGTTTGACACTCAGCACCAGCATCGGGAAATTCTCCTTCGATGACATCAATCAACTCGACAA
>JBILEX010000078.1:0-4718 GCA_044351895.1 Candidatus Planktophila sp. | reverse complement strand
GATCTAGATGAAACTGGTCGGGGCGGGGAGATTCGAACTCCCGATCTCCTGCTCCCAAAGCAGGCGCGCTAGCCACTACGCTACGCCCCGAGGCGCAAGAGCAGAGTCTAGAGTAATTTTTTGCTCTCGCGAACCGACCAAATCCCTATCCTCGCGCGGTCAGGCACCTCACTCACGAGGCAAATCCACCGACCTGCCCTATCTCCTAATGGCCATGCCAAACCCAAAGAGATTAACTCAACGGGCCCTGCATCGACTTCTCCAATACATTCTTACTCACGATTCGAGTAAACCTTCCAATGTCGGAAGACTCAGGTGCACTTAATCCCTTTGTGACCCAGCCCATTGTTCCCGTAGAGAAATTCCCGCCGCTAGCTGAAGCGTCACGCGACAAAATCATATTCATCCGACCAAAACGTGGGGCATACCACTTGGTACCGCATCTCACTCGAGCTTCACCCAAGTTAACTACCGTTCTATTCTCTGTAGAACTAGATACAAGCGAATCTACCTCCGGGCCTACCAAGCCATCGAGATTGAGATCCCCAATATTTTCTAAGCCCTTGAAAACGAATGAATTGGGTTGCTTCACAACGAAATCCCCCTTAGCCGGAAAACACTTGTACTCCAAGCTCGTCAGGTCAGTCTCTGGCATTCCCAAATCGCGGAACTTAATCGTTGCGTTCCTTTTATTTGGATCCTCTTCCTTGGACTTGTATATCTCCATCGTGAGCGAGCCATCTGTTTTCGACTTCTGCAGTCGCGTATTCCAATAACCCGCATTGGCACCAAAGAAAATCGTATTAAGACCGCTCTCTCGAGCCTTTATCACATTCTCACGTTCTTGCATCGTCCAGTATTCATCATGGCCAGCGCTGATGAACACACGCCGATTCTCGAGCACACTGCTATCAAAATGGATATCGGTATCAGCAACATAACCAACATCAAGTCCCAAGCGCTCGATGTGAACAATCAACGGATGTACATACCGGAGGTATTTACCAGCACCATTTCCCTCATCAAAAGGTTTTCTGAAATCAACCACTCGTAGTCTGGATTCAAAACCATTCACTCCACCATAAGTATCTGCACCTGTCCAAGTGTTATAAGCCTGCATCGTCATAGTGGGCACAGAAAACACTGCCTTGGCTCGCGCTTCCTTCTCCCTGAGAACAATTGGAATGTAACTCGAGTACCCATCGCTATCCCTAACGACAAACAAGTACATTCCGTGAGGAAAATTGCGAGTATTGACCTTGATGCTCGACTTCCACTTTTTTGAATCGAGAGCAGACTGATTCAGGCATTCCGTCTCTTGCGATTGAGAATATCTCTTGCCTTGATTCCCACCGTAATAACCAACACGTATGGCCTCTAAAGTGAAAAACTCTGCTGGGCAACTAATCTTGAAATCAATCAAGGATCCAACAACGTAGGACATTGAGTCCGAATACCCCGCGGTGGTCTTCCTCGTTTCCTCTTTCTTGATTCTCCAGTCAAACCTCTCAACTGCTTCTGATGTTGACAGCGGGGAAACTAGTGCTCCCAAAAGAAGAAAGCTGAAAGCAAGAGGTATTGCTTTTCTCATCCAACAATCGTAAAGCACCGCTTCACTGAACTATGGTCTACGCGAAGGAGATCCGCCCCTTTGATCCAGCCCTTCAACTGGCGAGAAGGGTGTAACGATCAAAGATCTCCAGCGCAGAGCTGGGCAATCAACGCCAGCATCAGCTCAGATCTATCTACATGGGACACAAAAGCGTGATGAGAGCGTTGCCCAATCACTGAACCCAAATGTCGCATGCCTACCCCTCATGTCTTTATTGATTCTCTCTCCCCGATTTACATCCCTAACATCCCCGAATCGGACAATCTCACCCTGATCTAATCGAGATCAATCGGGATTCACCCGATCTGGCATTTCTCTAGCTGGGGATCTTTTCAGGATAAAAAGAGACATGGAGAATCATGGGTGTTCTCGATAGGCAAAAACGATGGGGGTCTCTATGTCGTAGAGTTAGAGCATGTCTGATGATTTCCAGCCCAAACTCTGCGATGCGTGTCTCATACCAATCGCATCACCCGCGAATTGTTTTTATTGCGGGCAAGTCAATGATGGCTTCGCGATGCGACAAATCGAAACAGTCGATGAAACAGTCCAGCTGTGTCGGGGCTGTGGTGGAGTTAGGTTTCATTACGCTTGCAATGACTGTTTCCTTACAAAGTTTTAATCACCATCGCCACACTATTTACGCTGATCCAAGATCCAATGGCGCAAAGCATCGATAGTGACTGTCTGGAAAAATCCATCTGCATGGCTGATTTCTTTCTCGATCATTGCAAGCTTGCAGATACTCTCAAGATCGAGCGCACCCCAGAGATGCGCATCCTTGATCGATTGGCGATGTGGATGAGGCAATCTCGGGATGTTAGGGATGTAAATCAGGCGATCTCATTTCCGATTCGAGGTGATGGCAGCTTGCATCAATCAATGAAGCAACAAAATTGGATGAAAGGTGACGGCGGGATGAAAGCTCTCGAGTCAGCTCTCTGCAATCTCGAGCGCTGGTCATGGATCGAGGTCGCAGACGATCGCATTTATCCACGATCAGATCTACTTTCGCTGCGCTGGTGAAGATCTATCCGAGTAAATGCCTGCACGCATAAGGGGCTTGAGCTATTACGGCGTTCATTGCTGGAATGCTGGCGGTCATTCGATCTGCCTGATAATCCAAAATGCATTTGTCGTACAGGTTGCGTTTTTCTTGGGGTGAAGGCTCAGAGCTACACCCTGAGAGAAGTGCAAATGCGAGAGCGACTGAAACAAGGCTAAGTTTTTGCACTTGCCAACAATAAAGCCCCGTGCCCAATCCGTGCCCAATCACATGGCATCGAGTGGTCATGAAGGGCACAAATCGGTGTAATATCTGGGCAGGTCGTAGGGAGAAAACCTGCGATCTGCACGGAATTACGCTCATCAAGTGGTGTTTTTTCGATTTGCGGGTGTAGCTCAATGGTAGAGCCCCAGCCTTCCAAGCTGGCCATGCCGGTTCGATCCCGGTCACCCGCTCCATAGTTTTACGCGTGATTTTGGTTTATTTCTCACTTACACAATTACTGCAGCTCCGATTTTGTCGGTGTCGTGCAATAGCGTGCAATTGCGAACGGCTACCTTGTGACTCTTTCTCAAGAAAAGTACCCTCTGGGCATGGGGGAAATTGTAATTCCTGAAAAGGACAAGCGAACATTTCTCTTGAGCCGTGACCAATTATTTAATCTGTATCAAGTTCTTTACGCAGGAGCAAATCAACCCCAAAGCACTTCCTTCGTTTTATTTTTTTCGGAACCGATAGATAATTCGATTAGTCCAGATGATGTGCAAGAAGGCTCATTTATTTTAACATTGCACGATTCTGTTGTAAGTCGAATTGTCAAGTACGCACAGTCGACTCACCTAGAAGGCAACGTCGAAGGCCCCAGTTTGAGTGACCATGTAAGGACTTCCCTAATTAAAGGTCGCATGAAAATCTAGATTGTTCGTGCAAAATCGAGTAATTACTAATTCATTTAGTCCAGAACTTTCACACTAGCCTTGATTGAAGCGGTGCACCATATAATCTAAGGTATTGGCATGGAAACCCACCAGACAAAGTGCTTTAGTTGCCTCAAAGAAATTACCTTAGAGGCAGATCGAAAGTGGCTCGAGAATGACGGTCTTTGCCCGAACTGCGCCACAATACTAAGTATTGACGACACAACTTGTTACAACTGCGATAAGCCGGCGATTCAAGATGATGAAATCTTATTTTGTCCAGAGTGTTTTGAACTCAGAGAAGAACTAGACGAAGAAGATTAACTCAGGTCCCTGCCATAACGAAAAATTAAATTCGTTCACGCAGGACTAAAAATCTGGCCACGCTGGGTAAACTCCGGTTATCTACTCCACGATTACCTCTTTATAGCACCGCCCCCACGAGGGTAGAAGTGAAATCACAATCAATTTTTAATGCTGCGAGAGTGGTCGCTTTTCCAGCAGTGACTGTAAACGTTAAGCCAAAATCGTTAGCCTCTAATGCTCCATCAATAACTAATTGGCCGTCCAAAGACCATTCTAAACCTTCAGAACCATTTCGATAAGTGTTAGCAAAGGCTGGGATGTATTGCTTAGTGATTGTCGGGGTACCCGAACTTGCAACAACAGTAAGATTTAAAATCATTTTGGAGTCTAGGAATCGATCACTTGGATGATATGTGTGAATCAATACTCTTATCAAATAGGACTTGCCCGCCTTTAGTCCTATCAGAGTTGCAACACTACTTGAACCAACAGCTCCGGATATATTTGCAAAAGCTAAAGTTCCAACAGTTACTTCCGAAGGTCCAACTGTTCCCGTTTCACCGCGTGCACCAACGGAACCAACTGTTCCCGTTTCACCGCGTGCACCAATTGCACCAGCAGGTCCTTGTGCACCAGTTGCACCACTTCCCGCAGGGCCTGTAGCTCCCGCTGGTCCCTGTGCACCTGTTGAACCTGTTGCTCCGATTGGACCCTGCGCACCTGTTGCACCAGAAAGACCAGCTACACCATTCACGCCAGCAACTCCATCTAAACCTTTCTCTCCGGGTTCACCCTGTGGCCCAATTGGTCCTGGAACAGTTGACGTAGTTGTTACATTCTTTGTCGAAGTTCCATTCTTTCCATCGATTCCATTCGC
>JBILEX010000077.1:0-4722 GCA_044351895.1 Candidatus Planktophila sp. | reverse complement strand
TATTCCGTGAATGGCGTACAAAGAAAGATTGGTCTTAAAGTCCCTAGGTTAAATTCCTAGGTCGGATAGTGAATACGCAGTGCGATATTCCAAACCTGCTGCATCTATTGCATCTTTTGCACCGCGTTCAACAATAACCGCAACGCCAACAACAATTGCGCCGGCTTCTTTCAGTGCTTCAACTGCCATCAAAACTGAGCCGCCTGTTGTAGATGTATCTTCGACAGCTAAGACGCGCTTACCTTTAACATCTGGTCCTTCGATGCGGCGTTGTAGTCCGTGAGCTTTTTCGGCTTTGCGGACAACAAATGAGTTAAGTGCACGGCCTTGACTTGCCGCAACATGCATCATCGCAGTTGCAACAGGATCGGCGCCAAGTGTGAGCCCACCAACTGCCTCAAAATCTAAATCTTTGGTGAGATCAAGCATGACCTGGCCGACAAGTGGTGCTGCAACATGATCAAGAGTGATGCGGCGTAGATCTACGTAGTAATCAGCCTCTTTACCTGAGGAAAGAATGACTTTTCCGTGAACAACAGCCTTACTTTTAATCTCTTCTCGGAGAAGTTCATGTGAGTTCATGGAAACACCTTACATTGCCGCTTCAACCCCTTTACTCTCTCAATATGGACACGCAGCGGCTAGAGATTGCACGCCTCTTTCACCGCACCGGTTTTGGCCCGAAACCAGGGGAATTTGCCGAAGCCCTTCGTGTCGGTGTTGCAACTACCCGCAGCAAAATCCTCTCGCCGCCGTCAACGGTTTCATTTGTAACACCTCCTGCGTTAACAGATTTGGGGCCACGCCCCGAACCCAACAGCCCAGATGTTGTTGAGTTCTCGCAACAATTGCGTTATCAAATTCAACTTCTTTTTTTGTGGTGGCTTGATGAGATGGTTGCTTCACCGCACACGCTGCAAGAGAAGATGACCTGGTTTTGGCATGGACATTGGGCAACTTCGATTGGAAAGGTGAATTACGCACTCCCCATGTTCAATCAAAATGTCACGATGAGAAAATATGCGCTTGGCAATTTTGCAGAGTTTTCTAAGGCAATGTTCTATGACGGCGCACTTCAACTGTGGTTAGACGGACAAGAGAACAAAGTGAAAGCTCCCAATGAAAACTTATCTCGAGAGATGATGGAGTTATTCGTTCTAGGTGTAAATCGATACTCGGAGACAGACGTTAGAGAATTGGCGCGAGCATTTACCGGATATCAAGTATCGCGGTCATCTGGAGTTGTTACTTATAACGCGCGCAGGAGAGATACCGCTTCGGTCACTGTTTTGGGTAAGACGGGAGTAATGAGCCCTGAAGAAGTTATCGCACATTTGGTTTCACGTAATGACTGTGCACAATATATAGCTGAGCGGATCTGGTATCGATTTGTTTCTTCCCAAGAACCACTTCCACAAGGTCACCCGATGATAAAAACCTTTGCAGATCGCGATGTTTACGCTCTTATGAAGTCGCTGATTGAGAGTTCAGCTTTATCACAACAACAGTACTCAATGGTGAAGTCACCTGTTGAATGGTTTATTGGAATATGCCGAGCGCTTGTCATTACGCCATCTAAATTGCCTTCGCCTACAAAACTCTATGGTTATCTCGAGAAGCTTTCGCAGGTTCCATTTTCTCCTCCCAATGTTGGGGGATGGCCGGTTGACCAAGCGTGGTTGAGTTCGGCGAGTGCTCAATTCCGAGTCTCTTTCGCAACATCTCTGATCAGCGAAGCAGATCTCGCTGCGTTGACTGCAATCCCTACTGTGCGACGTCCAGCTTATTTGGCAGATCTTTTGGGTGTAGTCGAATGGAGTACCCGTACTTCTTATGCGATGCGCAGTGTGCGTGATAATCCGCAAAGACTTTTAGTGACCGCCGTCTGTAGCCCAGAATATGTGGTGAGCCAATGATCGAACTACCTCGCGTACCTGGCCAAGAGTTAGGAATGTCTACAGTTACTCGCAGACAGTTCCTTAAATATTCAGGAGTTGTGGCTGCAGCTGCGGCACCAATGCTGACTGTTGATCAAATTGCAGCTGCAGCCGTTTCTAGACCGCTACCCCTTGGAACTCCCATCCTTGTTGTTGTAACTCTCTATGGTGGTAATGATGGTCTTAACACAGTCATTCCATTTAAAGATTCTGCGTACTACGAAGCACGCCCAGGTTTAACTTATAAGCCCGAGACGTTGCTTCCTCTTTCATCTGATCTTGCACTCAATGCATCAATGACTGGAATCAAATCTCTATGGGATGCAAATAAAGTTGCAATCGTTCGTGGTGTTGGATATCCAAAGCCTGATCGCTCGCATTTTTCATCAATGTCAATTTGGCAGACAGGTTCACCTGGTGCGCACTTAAATACTGGATGGCTTGGACGTTGGCTTGATACGCAGACGATCGATCCAATGACTGCAATTAGTTTAGGTGGAGTTCTTCCGCCACTGCTCGTAGGTGCAAAACAAAGTGGATCAGCGCTTCCACTCGGTGGTCTTGCGATTCCTCAAGGGGTTATTGGAACTGCTTGCCAACGCTTATCGGTTCCGTCATCAAGTGATAATCCTTTGATGGCAGCTGCAGCAACCTCAATGCGAAATCTCTTTAACGTCTCAGCAAGCGTCCAACCTATCCTGGCAAAACCTGCACCAGTTGCTGAAGATTTACCAACTATCTCTGGCGGTAATGCAGGAGGAGATACAAATCTTTCACAGCAACTTAATGTTGTAGCAAAACTTATTGCGGCTGGCTCTCCAACGCGTGCATGGTCAGTCTCGCTAGGTGGCTTTGATACTCACGCCAATGAAGCTAATGCGCAAGCACTGCTTTTAGGAACTGTCTCAAAGAGCATCACAACATTTTTGAGTCAGATGAAGGCGTCAGGTCGATCAAGAGATATAACAGTTCTGGTTTACAGTGAATTTGGTCGCCGTGTAAAGGCAAATGGTTCCGAAGGAACCGATCACGGAACTTCTGGTCCCGTCTTTCTTATTGGTGATCGAGTCAACGGTGGTTTTTATGGAGACCAGCCTTCACTTTCAAAGCTCGTTGATGGGGATTTGGCGGTGACAACTGACTTTAGAGATGTTTATTCCTCGGTGCTGGAGAAAGTATTGGGCGCGCCTTCAGAGAAGATCCTTGCTAATTGGAAGGGGCGAGTAAACGCTCTTAAAGGTTAATCATCTTCTTTATAAACAATTACTTGTGATTTCTTACGTAATTCCAAAGATTTAGGTGGGTTCTCAGTTAAGAGTGCATCTACTTCGATGCGGAGCTTTGCAACTTCCAAAGCCATGTTCGCCATCGCAGATTCAAGTTCAATAATTCTTTTGATACCGGCGTGATTGATTCCCTCACCGATAAGTCTTTGGATTGTGCGAAGGGATGCAATGTCGCGTAATGAATATCTGCGGTTGCGACCAACGGTGCGCGATGGAGAAACAAGTCCAATTCGATCATATTGGCGAAGCGTTTGAGGGTGTAGCCCTGATAACTCTGCTGCAACTGAAATTACATACAGGCCAGCAGCTTCATCAATCTCTTCGCGCTTCTCTTCACTCATTGCAGCGCCTTCATTTTCATTTCAAGACGTACATCGTGACTCGCAGTCACTTCTGCAAATTTCTTTAGTGCAGCGCTTGCTTCACCTTCGATTTTCTGTGGTACTTGGACGTCAATTGTTGCCAAGAGATCACCAGTGACAGAGCCTTTCTTAATTCCACGACCTTTAACGCGAAGTGTGCGTCCATTAGGTGTTCCTGGTGCAATTCTGACCGTTACCTCTTCGCCGTCAAGGGTTGGAACTTTAATGTCCGCGCCAAGTGTTGCTTCAACAAATGTGACAGGAAGTGTCAGAAGGATGTTCTCTGCTTTTCGAGAAAAAACTGGGTGAGGCTTTACATGCAACAAGATAAAGAGATCACCTGGTCCTGCTTCACCTGGTGCACCCTTGCCTTTAACACGAATTTTCGCGCCATCGTTAACGCCTGCAGGAACTCGCGCAGTTATTGTCTGTGGTTTACCACCATCAGTTGAAAGTTTAAGTTCGAGAGTTGTACCAAAGACCGCTTCTTTAAATGTAATTGTTGATTCGGTTTGTAAGTCTTGGCCTTTACGTGGACCGCGACGAACTCCGCCGCCACCAAATAAGTTTGCGAAGATGTCATTTGGTGAACCGCCGCCGAAGAGATCAGAGAAATCTCCTCCTTGGCCTTGGCCACCCATCGGTCCGCGGAAACCACCACGTTCGAAGAGTGAGCGCGCTTCATCGTATTCAGCCCGTTTTTTTGGATCAGAGAGAATGTCGTACGCCTCGGAGACAGCCTTGAATTTCTCCTCTAAAGCGTCATCACCTTTAGTTTTATCTGGGTGTAATTCACGCGCCAAAGAGCGGTATTTCTTCTTAATTTCATCAGCGCCGGCTTTTTTGTCGACGCCGAGAATTGCGTAGAAATCCTTCTCGTATAGATCTTTGGCAGCCATAAGTTATTCCGCAGTGGTGGTTTCTTCTGGATCAGTTACACCCACACGAGCTGGGCGAAGGATGCGCTCTTTGAATTTATATCCGGGCTGCAAAATCTTTGTTGCAGTCGATGTTGTGACATCAGCGGATGTGTCGTGAAGCAAGGCTTCATGAATTTGCGGATCGAAGAGATCGCCTTCTTGGCCATACTTTGTTAGACCAATGCGCTCTGTCGTTGCTGCAATCTGATCTGCAACT
>JBILEX010000100.1:0-3965 GCA_044351895.1 Candidatus Planktophila sp. | reverse complement strand
GAAGGAAGCGGTCGCAATGATTGCATTGCACAATCCTGATGTTATTACCGTTGATCTGAACCTCCCCGATGGAAACGGCCTAGAAATCATAAGTTGGGCGCGAAAGAATTCTTCGACAGTTGCAATCATTGTCTTCACGCTTGAAGATGGACTTGAGTTTGTCGCAGCTGCATCTCAATCAGGTGCACAGGCATTTATTTCGAAATCACAGAGCGCTGATCACCTAGTTTCGGCCATCAAGTCGGTCCTCATTCAACCAAAGTTATTTATCAGTAATCAAACAGTTGCACTGTTGGGTCGAGAAAGATTCTCCAATTTGCTCTCCCCGAGAGAAAGAATGGTCTTGGCTCATCTCGATGGAGAGCTAAACATGACCGAGATTGCTGGTGCAATGTTTATCTCACTTGCCACGGTAAAGAGCCATTGTGCGACTATTTATAGAAAATTAGAGACTCATTCACGCAGAAGTGCCGTAGCTCGGGCAAGAACTATTGGTTTACTTTAAGTAATTCCGCAAACCGAGTTGCCCACATGTCCCAACGCCACTCTCGAATAATCCACTCACGTCCGCGAACGCCCATAGCCTTTGATCGTTCAGAATCTAAGAGAAGCTCAACGGTGGCTGCAGCTACCTCTTCTTTACGGGTTCCATCCACGACTAGCCCCGTCTCGCCTTCAAGAACGGCATCCGGTGCGCCACCAGAATTTCCTGCGATAACCGGTAAACCGCATGCACTGGCTTCGAGGTAGACGATTCCTAGTCCTTCAACCTCTAAGCCGGCCAATCGTGATCGAGATGGCATGACGAAGATGTCTCCAACGCAAATGTATTCTGGTAAATCTGCATATTGAATGCGTCCAATGAAGGTGACTCTCTCTTGAATACCAAGTGATTTAACTCGAGTCTCTAAGTATCCTCGGTAAGGACCTTCACCAATCATAAGTAAGTGAGCGTCAGGAACTTCCTCAATAATTGCCGGCATCGCCTCGATCAAAACATCTTGACCTTTGCGATGAACAAGGCGACCCACACTCACAATCACTTTTTTCTTGGTCAAACCGAGTTCACTACGCAATTTGGTTGCATCCTGCGGAGAGAAATGGTCCGTATCGATACCAGGGGCAATCTTGACCATAGATTGCCGAGCATTTTCTGAGATTGATTGCGCAATTGCACTCCGTGTGAACTCACCGAGATAGGTCAGGTGATTCACCTGTCGAGAAATAATCTTCATTGCCAGAGTAAAGGGCCACACTTTTGACCACCACACTTCGTGGCCGTGTGTAAGGGCCACAATATGTTTGGCACCTGCCCTTCGTAATCCTTTAGAGAGAAGCCCAAGTGGCGCTGCGGCACCGAAAAACACAGTTGAGATATCTCTTTCACGGACTAATGCGTTTACACAATAGGCAACCCCTGGAGTTGGAAGGAGTATTTTTGCCTTGTCACGAACAACTTCTACACCAAAATCTTCGAGCCATTTGCGATCATATGGCTCACTATTGTTTTGTGCGCTCGTGTAGACGATGACTCGTGCGGCAGGAAGTCTCTCAATCAGGCCGATAACAAAAGTCTCGATACCGCCGGCCCGAGGACCAAAGTCATTTGTAATGCAGAGAATTTTCTCCACTAGAAGCGGCGCGCCCCAACAAAAGGTTTCCTGCCAAGATTACTCGCGCTAGCTACCTTCACTCTAGATCCTGTGCGAGGTGCGTGGACCATCTTTCCTCCACCAAGATAAATGCCAACGTGGGAGACAGGTCGCCCAAAGAAGACGAGATCTCCAGGCTTTAGCTGACTTCTTGAAACTGATTTACCCATTCGTGACTGTGCAGCAGAAGAATGTGGAAGCGAAACTCCAGCTGCTTGAAATGCGCGCATCGTTAATCCGGAACAATCCCAATACTGCATTCCAGCGGCACCGAAAACATATTTGTCACCGATTTGTTTTAGCGCATATTTGAGTGCGATACCGGCTCGCCCGGATACGCCTGCTGCCGCTTTGGCTTGTGCTAGCGAGCGCTTTTGATCTGCATCTTCTTCTTGCTGAGCAAGGCGCGCTAAACGCTCACGGTCTTCCTTCTTCAGTTTTGCAAGAATCGATTCGGCTTCCTTGAGTTTTGCGGCCGCCTTGGCGGATTGCGCTTCAAATTTCTTCTTCGCTGCCGTAACCAATGCCAATTTGTCGTTCACGGTAAGTGAGGTCGCGGTCAATCTCTGCTTTGCTGCTTCAAATTTACGGAGTTGAATTGATTTGCTTCGTGTAATTGCTTCAAGAGATCCCGCCGCTGAGAGATAGAGAGACGGATCACTCGAGAAGAGAAGCTCAAGACTCTGCCCCAATCCCCCATTCTTGTACTGCTCAATTGCGATGACTCCTAGAGAACGAGAAAGTGCGTCGACCGTCTTTCCCTGCACCGCTTCAGCAGCTTGGATGCCCGCCAACTGCTTTTGGAGCGTGGCCAACATGACCTTGGCTTCTTGAGCGCCTTCCGCAGCCGCTGTTGCCTCTTCCTCGAGGTCGCGAACCTTGGCTTGCACCTCTGCCAGAGATGGAGCGGCGTAGGCAGTCGATGGCAGGCAGCCTGCGATGACGATGAGCGCAAGGCCAATCAGTCGTCTTGTCGCCGTGCCAGAGAGATTCTGCATGGAGTAAGGCTAACTTGCCTTCACGTTGAGCCTCAACTCAAATTGAGCGTAAGAGCCTGTGAATCTCGTGAAATCCGCCTCCTTTGTGAGGGCAATCCCGTTCGCACCTACCTCGATTCCATCCTGGCTAGCGATAATCTTCCCGCCATGAGCGCAACGGCTGGAGCGGGACAGGTAATTGCAACTTTGGTTGTGGGTAGTGATGGCAGCACGGCAAAGGATGGATCATCTCGCGGGGTTACATCCACTCTGGACCGCGCCCGATTTCTAGAGCGTCGTCGTCACGTTGATGCGATTTTAATTGGCGGAAACACTGCTCGCACCGAGCCCTATCGAAAAACTCCAGTCCCAGTAGTTGTGATCTCTACATCTATGGTGAACACGCTAGCTGATAATCGCCAGGCGTATTGGTGGAATGCATCTCCATCGGAGGCGCTAGAGCGTGCTCGTCGCCTCTTTGGTCCAACAATTCTGGTTGAAGCAGGTCCTTCGATTATTAACGAACTCATAGCTTCTGGAGAGGTTGATCGTCTGGAACTTAGCGTTACACAAGTATCCGGTGGGGAAGATCGAATTGATATCAAAGAGATGCTTTCACATTTCACACAAATTGAAGATGTCACTGAAGGTGAAACTATCTTTTACACAGCAACTCGCTAAGGCTTTACTGAAATGCAGCGATTAGAGCTACACCCATCACCGCACTAATAATTCCTGCATACTGAACTTTGTGTAAGCGTTCTTTAAGAAATACAAAGGCGAGCAAAGAAGTCACAATTGGATAGAGAGCTCCAAGAACATTTGCAAGTGAAACCAATCCCTTTGTTGTTGCTACACCCAAAATTAAATTCGCACTGAAATCTGCGACACCAATAAAGACAAGGAGCGGAATATTTGCCTTGCCCATGCCACCAGTTCCGCGAAGACGAATCAGAATACTGATGCTCGCAATCAAGGTTGCTGCACGCATTGAAACCATAGTCATGACTGCACTGGACTGCGAGCCCTCTGCCATAAATGCTAGACATGCACCAAATCCAACTGCGGCACCGAGTGCTAAGACAACAGGTTTTAGGGGAAGTCCTTGCGAAACTTCCGGCCCACTGGCCATAAATGCACCTAAGAGTGCAAGTACAACTCCCATGGTTACTAGGGTGCTGAATCGTTCATCAAGAAAGAAAATTGCGTAAAGAAGTGGGATAAGCGCACTCATAGCACTTATTGGCGACACAACTCCCATGCGTCCGGTTGCAAGTGCTCGATAAAGACAGATCAAACCTACGTAGCCGCAGAATCCAGCCGCGATTCCAGGTAG
>JBILEX010000076.1:0-4878 GCA_044351895.1 Candidatus Planktophila sp. | reverse complement strand
GCGCAATTGAAATTGGCCATATCTTCCAACTCGGTCGCAAATATGCGGAAGCGCTTTCACTCACTGTCTTAGATCAGAACGGTAAATCGCAAGTTGTCACCATGGGTTCATACGGAATTGGTGTGACGCGTGCAGTTGCTGCCATTGCTGAGCAGACATATGACGAGATCGGACTGAATTGGCCAGCCGAGCTCGCCCCAGCCAAGGTTCACATTGTTGCTACTGGAAAAGAAGATCTGCCCTTTGATACGGCGGAGAAGATTGCAACAGAACTTGAGGCAGCGGGTGTAAGCGTCATGCTTGATGATCGTCGTGGAACAAGTCCTGGCGTGAAGTTTAAGGATGCCGAACTCATAGGTAATCCAGTAATTGTTGTGGTTGGAAAATCACTTGAACAAGGAAATGTTGAAGTTCGCGTTCGTAAGAGTGGAGATAAGCAAGAAGTTTCGCTTGCTTCAGCGGTCACTACAATCCGCGAACTTGTAGCTTCGCTTTAGCACACGTGTTTTACGACATCACTCTCACCACACTTATATTTCTCATCTGCGCAGCCTTCTGTGCCGGCCTGATCGATTCCATGGCAGGTGGCGGGGGACTGATTCAACTTCCCGCTCTCCTGATTGGCCTACCTAAATTTGAAACAGTTGAGGTACTGGGTACAAATAAGTTGACCTCTGTATTTGGTACATCTGCAGCGACACTCCTCTATCGACGAGCAATTACATTCAATTGGAAGTTGCTCATCGCTATGGCGCTACCGGCATTTATCGGATCTATAGGTGGGGCGCTTCTGGCTTCTTCAATACCAACAAAAGCGCTCCGGCCGATTATTGTAATTCTACTGATCGCCGTTGTGATCTATACAGTCAAGCGTCCACAACTGGGAGCGGTTGAGTCGCTGAAGCAATCGCCAAAGAAACAGATGCGTATTGGTTCTGTTGCCGCCGGCGGAATCGGTTTCTATGACGGATTGATCGGACCCGGTACTGGCTCATTCTTAATTCTGATCTTGGTCGCTGTCCTGGGTTTTGCCTTCTTGAATGCATCAGCGATGGCCAAGGTTATTAATCTCTGTACAAACGTCGGTGCGATTCTCGTCTTTGGCCTAGACGGTTCAATTCTTTGGAAAGTCGGTTTGGTATTGGCGGTAGCAAATGTTGCTGGTGGCTTGATTGGTGCAACCCTTGCGATTCGTGGCGGTTCGGCCTTTGTAAGAAAAATCTTCCTCTTTATTACAACAGCGCTGATATTCAAGGTGGGTTTAGACACAATCACGATGTGGTGATAAATTTAGCCTTACAACTTAACAATAATCGAATAGGTAGGCTCACGTATGGCGCTTAAAGATCAAATTTCCGAACTCGTTACACCGGCAGTATCGGATCAGGGTTTCTACCTAGAAGATGTTCACGTTGCTACTCCTGGAAGCCACCGCATCGTTACCTGTATCGTCGATGGAGATGTTTCATTAAATTTGGATCAAGTTACAAGTGTCTCTCGCGTTATTTCAGAACTTCTTGATGAAGCCGTTTTTATGGGGGAGACGCCATTTACTCTCGAAGTGACTTCACCAGGTGTGGATCGACCTTTAACCCAACCCCGTCATTTTGCTAAGAACGTTGATCGCCTTCTCAAGATCATTAAGCTCGATGGCAGCGAAGTAACAGGGCGAATTCTCTCTAATACTGATCTCGATGTGACCCTCACCGTTTCAGTTAAAAAAGAAACAACCGAAGAAACAATTCCTCTTGCCGAGATCAAGCGAGCAGTAGTTGAGATTGAATTTAATCGAAAGGATGACAAGTAAATGCATGTAGACATGCAAGCACTTGCAGCCCTGACTTCAGAAAAGTCGATGCCCATCGAAGCACTGATCACCGCGATCGAACTTGGCGTTCTTACCGCCTACAACGAATTACCTGAAGCAAAGCCTCGCGCATTCTCTCGGCTTAATCGCGAGACTGGTGATGTCGCTATCTTGGTTCCGATTTATAACGAAGAGGGAGAGCGAGTCGCTGAAGAGGAAGACTGTCCAGACGGTTTTGCTCGCAGCGCGACATCGGCTATTCGCCAAGTCATTAAATTTAAGATGCGAGAGACAAATGATGCTGAGATTGTCGGCGAGTTTACAGGCTCAGTAGGAGATGTGATTTCCGGAATTGTTCAACAGGGTCGTGATCCAAAGATGATTAACGTCAATCTTGGAAGAGTCGAGGGAAGAATTCCTCCGCAAGAGCAAGTGCCTGGTGAAGTCTACAAACATGGCGATCGCATTAAGTGTTTCGTCGTTGAGGTTAAGCAAGGTCTTAAGGGTCCGGAGATCATGCTCTCACGCAGTCACCCAGCGTTAGTCAAACAGCTCTTTGCACTTGAAGTTCCCGAAATTCAAGACCGTATCGTTGAGATCATGGCTGTTGCACGTGAGGCAGGACATCGCACAAAGATTGCCGTTCGCTCACATCGTGCTGGAGTATCTCCAAAGGGATCTTTGATTGGTCCTATGGGAGCGCGTTCACGTGCGGTCACAGATGAACTACACGGTGAAAAAATAGATATCGTCGATTGGTCTGATGATCCAGCAGAGTTTGTAAAGCATGCACTGGCACCTGCAAAAGTTACATCCGTTGAGATTGTTGATGAACTATCGAGATCTGCACGAGTTGTAGTCCCTGATTATCAGCTCTCATTAGCAATTGGAAAAGATGGGCAGAATGCCAGACTGGCCGCGCGTTTGACTGGCTGGCGCATCGATATCCACCCAGACACTCCCGTCAATCCCGCATAAAGTCAGGCCCCGTTTAGGAATATCGACCCCTCTTGGATAGACTGCGGGGGTGGAACGAACATGCATTGCATGTCGCAAGAAATATTCTTGGGATGAGCCTGCATCGACAGACACACTCGTTCGGGTAGTTCGGCAGGAACTGGTACTTATTCCAGACCCTGATCGAAAGTTATCGGGTCGGGGAGCATGGGTGCATAGAGAATGTGTCACTCAGGCAATAGAGCGAAAGTCATTTAAGGCAGCATTTAAATGTTCCGAAAATTTCGATCACTCACAACTACAACAGTTCATCGCCGATGAACTTACAGAATTGGATGCGAAAGTTATGAAACTCAAATGAGCTCGTCAGAATTATGAGGTCGTTCAACTAAGGCTCGCATTCACATTCGTATGTGGGCCAAGACAGGAGAAAAGTGTCAAAGGTCCGCGTACATGAGTTGGCAAAACAACTCGGCATGGAGAGCAAGGAAGTCCTTGCAAAGCTTCAAGAAATGGGCGAATTCGTCCGCTCAGCATCATCAACGGTAGAAGCACCAGTGGTTCGCAAGTTAATTGCGCTGTACCCAGATGCACAACCGGCTGAAGAGAAGAAACCAGTAAAGAAGGCAGCTGCTAAAAAGAGCGCTGCTAAAAAGAGTGCAGAGGTTGATCCCGCACTTGCAGCAGAGTTGGCTGCAGAACTCGGTGTAGATCTTGATGCCATTAAGGCTGCACGTGCAGCGGCAGAAGCTGCAGCGGCAGCACCAACTCCACAGGTTCCAACACCACAGAATTCAGATGAGAGTGCACCGGCGGCAGAAGCACCAAAGCCAGCACCACGCCCTGGCAATAATCCATTTTCTAGTGGTGATGCAGTTCCGCGTCCACCACGTCCTGGTAACAATCCATTTTCAACTGGTGGCGCGGTTCCACGCCCACCTGCTCGTCCGCAAGGAAGTGGTGCACCACGTCCTGGAATGTCGGGACCACGTCCAGGTTCTGTTCGTCCTGGATTCGCAGCTCGTCCAGCTTCTCCACGTCCTGCAGGTGCACCTGGTTCAGGTTCACAATATCCACCACGCACCGGAACAGGTGCACCAACATCAAGTGGTCCTTACCGTTCAGGTGGACCATCGACTCCAGGAACGCCAGGTCGCGCACCAAGCGGTGCACCAGGTCGCGGTGGACCAGGTCGCGGTGGCGCAGCCGGTGCATTCGGAAAAAATGCAAGCAAATCTTCTAAGCGCAAACCAAAATCAAGAAAAGCGTTGCGTGATGAATTCGACAATATGCAAGCGCCGAAATTGGGTGGCGCAGTTGTTCCTCACGGTGACGGAAAGACTCAAATTCGTATGCGTCGCGGCTCATCCCTTGCCGACTTTGCAGAGAAGATCAATGCAGATCCAGCAGCATTGGTTGCAGCGCTCTTCCACTTAGGAGAGATGGTTACAGCAACTCAATCAGTAGATGCAGATACCTTCGAAATTCTCGGCGCCCAACTTGGATACGTCATTGAAGTTGTCTCTCCAGAAGATGAAGATCGCGAACTCTTGCAAGATTTCGATATCGACTTGGCGAGAGAGCTAGAGGCCCTCGATCCTTCTGAACTTGTAGCCCGTCCTCCTGTTGTTACAGTCATGGGTCACGTCGATCACGGTAAGACTAGTTTGCTTGACGCGATTCGAAAGACTGAAGTCTTCAAGAGCGAAGCTGGCGGAATTACCCAGCACATCGGTGCCTATCAAATTCACCATGATCACGAGGGCATCAACCGCGCCATCACCTTTATCGATACACCAGGTCACGAGGCGTTTACAGCAATGCGTGCACGTGGTGCAAAGGTTACTGATATCGCAGTCTTGGTTGTCGCTGCAGATGACGGCATCATGCCTCAAACAATCGAAGCACTTAATCATGCTCAAGCAGCCGATGTTCCTATCGTTGTTGCCGTGAACAAGATTGATAAAGAGGGTGCAAACCCAGATAAAGTCCGCCAGCAACTCACCGAGTACAACTTGGTTGCAGAAGAGTACGGCGGCGAGACAATCTTCGTAAACGTTTCAGCTAAGGCAGGACAAGGAATCGATGCACTTATCGAATCAATCCTTCTTACA
>JBILEX010000082.1:0-4634 GCA_044351895.1 Candidatus Planktophila sp. | reverse complement strand
TTCAGAGCATCACCACGGTAAAGAAGAAGTCCTGATGTAACAGATCCGATTGAGAGAATCACCATTGGAAGCCACATCAAAGCTGGTGACTCATGTGGGTGAGCATCCTCATCCCAACGAGCCTTGCTGGTAAATGTCATGACCATGACTCGAGTCATATAGAAAGCAGTAATTGCTGCTCCCAGAAGAGTGACGCTTCCAAGAATTATTCCCTTGATTCCACCTGAATTGAATGCTTCAGCGATGATCGCATCCTTAGAGTAGAAACCTGCAAATGGTGGAACACCAATGATTGCTAGATAACCAAGCCCAAAGGTAATAAATGTAATCGGCATAAATTTACGAAGCGCACCGTATTTGCGCATATTCACTTCATCGTTCATACCATGCATCACAGAGCCTGCACCGAGGAACATTCCAGCTTTAAAGAAGCCGTGTGTGAGTAGGTGCATGATTGCAAATGCATATCCTGCAGGACCAAGGCCAGCACCTAAAATCATGTAGCCAATCTGTGACATCGTCGAGGCTGCAAGAGCTTTCTTAATGTCATCTTTAGCCATACCGATAATTGCGCCAAAGATAAGAGTGATTGCACCGATGATGACGACAAGAAGTTGCGCAGTTGGAGCGGCATCAAAGACAAAGTTAGAGCGAACGATTAAGTAGACACCTGCAGTAACCATTGTCGCTGCGTGGATCAGTGCTGATACAGGAGTTGGGCCTGCCATCGCATCGCCTAGCCATGCCTGCAATGGGAATTGTGCAGATTTACCAACGGCTGCAACGAGCAACATGATTCCCATAGCCGTGAGGGCTGGGGTGCCTGCACGCTCTGCCGCTTCCTTTACGCCTTCAAATGAAACTGTTCCCATTGTGGCAAATGCGATCATGATTGCAAATGACAATCCCATATCGCCAACACGGTTCATCACAAATGCCTTCTTCGATGCGGTGGCATATTCCGACTTCTGATTCCAGAATCCGATAAGAAGATATGAAGCAAGACCCACACCTTCCCAACCCACATAAAGGTTGAGATATGAATTACCAAGAACCAGGAGAAGCATTGAAGCTACGAATAGGTTGAGATAGGCAAAGAAGCGACGACGATCTTCGTCATGCGACATATATGAAATTGAGTAGATGTGAATCAGTGTTCCGACACCTGTAATCAATAGAACAAAGCAGATTGAAAGTTGATCAAGTAAGAGCGCTGCATCGACATCGAAATCTCCGACCTTGATCCATGAGAACAAGGTCTGCGTAATCGCACGATCTTCAGTGGCTCGATTAGTCATCGCTAAGAAGTGAGCAACGCCCAGTGCAAATGATCCGGCAGACATTGCTGTTGCAAGTAGGTGTCCCCACTTATCAGCTTTGCGACCCATAAGGAGAAGGAAGACGGCCCCAAAAAGTGGAAGTCCGATGAGGTAAACGAGTGAACTTGAAGTAACCATTGCTATCGCTTCAACAAACTAGCATCGTCGATAGACGCTGAACGGCGCGAACGATAAATCGCCACGATGATTGCTAAGCCAACTACAACTTCACAAGCGGCAACAACCATCGTAAAGAATGCAACGACTTGGCCGTTGAGATTTCCGTTGAGTCGCGAGAATGTCACAAGAGTTAGGTTTGCAGCATTGAGCATGAGCTCAATGCACATGAAAACAACGATTGCATTGCGGCGAACCACAACACCAACTGCTCCGATGGTAAAGAGCAGGGCGGCGAGGTAGAGGTAGTTATATGGATTCACTTACTTCTCCTCTTTAATTGTTGGGTCAACAACATCAAGTTGGAAGTTTGCAGATTCGATTACATCACCACGAGCTTTGAGTGTTGCAGAGATCGAAGTTGGTGCAGGTGTTCCATCTGGAAGAAGCGCTGGAACATCGACTGCGTTATGAAGCGCGTAAACACCTGGACCTGGAAGGCCGGCTGCGTCCGCTAACGAACCAGTTCGGAAGCGAGCAATAGCTTGTTCGCGCTGAGATGGTCGATGCTTTGCACGCTGATGGTGAGCTAAGACCATTGCACCAAGGGCAGCAGTAATCAAGAGCGCCGAGATAACCTCAAATGGGAAGACGTAATCTGAGAAGAGAAGCATTGCAATGCCTTCGACGTTTCCATCGGAATTTGCAATCTCTAACCCAAGATATGTACGACCGAGAGTTGCGCGACTGATCAACGCGATCATCAATCCGCCGAATCCAAGGGCTGCTGTGATTGCAATCCAACGAAGACCTTTAATTGTCTCAACGAGTGAATCTGACGCATCGACTCCAACCAGCATCAAGATGAAGAGGAAGAGCATCATCACGGCACCGGTGTAGACAACGATTTGAACAATTCCAAGGAAGAGCGCTTCCTGGGCGATGTAGAAAATTGCGAGCGTGATCATTACCCAAGCGAGCAAGATTGCAGAGTGGACTGCCTTCTTAACAAAGAGCATGCCAAGAGCTGCCACTACTGACAGTGGTGCAAGTGCCCAGAACAAAACCGCTTCGGGTGTAGCAATTTCCAACATTACTTACTTCCTCCCTCTTGCGAAGGATGAGCAGTTGTTACATCTCCGTTGTAATAATTTGTATCGTTCATACCTGGATACATTGGATGTGGTGGCTGGAGCATTCCTGCACGTAGCGGTGCAAGCAAATCTTCTTTTTCAAAGATTAACTTTTCGCGTGAAGTATCTGCCAACTCGTACTCATTAGTCATTGTGAGAGCACGTGTTGGGCACGCCTCAATACAGAGGCCACAGAAAACACAACGCAGATAATTAATCTGGTAGACCTTTCCGTAACGCTCTCCAGGTGACACTTGATTGTCAGGAGTGTTATCCGCGCCTTCAACGAAGATCGCATCAGCTGGGCATGCCCAGGCGCAAAGTTCGCAACCAATACATTTCTCTAAACCATCAGGATGGCGATTAAGTTGGTGGCGTCCATGAAAACGTGGCTCAGTCGGTGCCTTTACATCAGGGTAGGCAACTGTGAGGTTCTTCTTAAAGATAGAACGGAAGGTGACCCAGAATCCCTTTGATTGCTCAACGAGTGAACCTGGTCCTGGCTGATCTACTTCGACGAATGAAACATCGTCAACGTTGGCGGCAGCACCTGACTTCTTTGGCTCGATGGAGTTACTCACTCTTGCCTCCTGACTTTGTTGATGCGTTAAATGATGAAACTCCTGGAAGCGAAGGAATTGGGAAATCCGGTGCTTCACCTTCTGCAAGCGTCTCTTCTGATTTCTTCTTTCCGCGTTCAAAGAGTGAACTAATAGCAGTGGCAATGAGGACAAGTCCCATAACAAAGGCAACAATCACTGTTCGTGATGCACCTTCTTGTTGAATTACGCGAAGAGTCGCAACGACAAGAATCCAAATGAGTGAGACTGGAATCAAGACTTTCCAACCAAATTTCATAAATTGGTCATAGCGAAGTCGTGGGAGTGTTGCACGCAACCACATGAAGATAAAGAAGAAGATATTTACCTTGATAAAGAACCAGACGATGGTAAACCAACCACCTAACCAGGCTTCAGTAAATCCAAGACCTGGAGGTGCGTGATAACCACCGAGGAAGAGCGTTGTTGCTAGAGCTGATACTGCAACAATGTTGACGTATTCGGCGAGGAAGAAGAGTGCGAATTTGAGTGATGAATACTCGGTGTGGAATCCACCAACGAGTTCACCTTCTGCTTCGGCTAAGTCAAATGGTGCGCGGTTTGTCTCACCGACCATTGCGATCACATAGATCACAAATGAAGGGAAGAGAACAACAGCGTTCCAGTAATTAGCGTGCTGAGAGTTGATGATCTCAGAGGTCGACATCGATCCTGCGTAGATAAAGACTGCAACGAGAGAAAGTCCCATAGCGATTTCGTAAGAAACAACTTGCGCACTTGAGCGAAGTCCACCGAGAAGTGGGTACGTTGATCCAGAAGACCATCCCGCCAAAACAACTCCATAAACACCAATTGAAGTGACTGCCAAAATATAGAGAACGCCAACCGACAAATCCGTCAGCTGCATTGCAGTCTCTTGTCCAAAAAGGTTGACCTTGCCGGTCATTGGAATAACTGCAAAGGCCATAAAGCACATTGAGGCAGCAATGATTGGTGCTGCAATAAATACGATTTTGTCGGCAGCTGCAGGAATGATGTCTTCCTTGAGTGCAAGCTTTACACCATCTGAGAGTGATTGCAAAAGACCAAAAGGTCCTACGCGGTTTGGTCCAGTGCGCTGTTGCATTTTTGCAAGAACACGACGTTCAGTCCAGACCGCCATAAGTGTAGATACAACGCAGATAGCAAAGACGATAACTGCCTTAACGACTATCAGCCAGCCGGGATCTTTTCCAAGAAGTTCTGCTGTTGTCATGCCTTCACCACCGTTACTAGATCGCCATGAACTGAATTAAGTGTCTGTAATGGTGTTGAACCGATTGAATTACGCGGAAGCCACACGGCATCATCGTGAATGTCTTCAACGAGGGCTGGAAGTGTGATCGAACCATGTGTATTTGAGATTCGAAGGTGATCTCCTGATTGCACAGAAAGCGCTGCTGCACGTTGTGGTGAAATCACTGCAATCGTTGGACGGCGTGTACCAGCTAAGTTTTCTTCGCCAG
>JBILEX010000075.1:0-5036 GCA_044351895.1 Candidatus Planktophila sp. | reverse complement strand
TGGATACATCGGCAGATATTTGCCTGCAAATCCTTCAACGGCTGCATCAACATCGTTTCCGTCAGGAATAAGTTCGTAATCTGGATGGGCCAATTGGCGCTTGCCATTGAACACGCCGACCTTGCCTGCGAAGAGACCCTGTTGTCCTACCTTTAACTCTTTTTCGCGCCATGCTTGATTAAAAAATGTCAGCGAGAGCTTGGACGTGCCATCTGTGACAACAACTTCGAGCATGTTCCCCTTGCGCGCAGCAAAACGTCGGGTCGATGCAGAAAAGACTTCGGCAAGAATTGTTACTTCATCGCCCTCATTCAATGCAGCAATGTCACTGAGTTCGCCTCGCACTAAATAACGGCGGGGGTAGTGATGAAGAAGATCCCCTACTGTGCGATATCCAAAGGTTGTATCGAGTGCCTTCGCTGTGCGATCACCCAGGACCGATGAGAGTTTGGAATCCAGGGTTGCCACCTGGTTATTCTCTCGTGTACCTGCTCCATGTGAGCGCATTTTTATGGCGATTGGCCGACTTACCCCTTGTCTTGATACCCTTCTGCCCTGCCGGTCCGGTCATTTGGCCTGATTCGTCAATACACGATTGAAGATTAAGAAGGAGTACTGCTGTGGCATCAACATGCGATATCTGTGGCAAAGGGCCCAGCTTCGGTAACAACGTTTCACACTCTCAGGTAAAGACACGTCGTCGCTGGAATCCAAACATTCAGCGCGTTCGCACACTCGTTGGCGGCTCAACAAAGCGTCAGAATGTCTGCACATCTTGCCTTAAGGCTGGAAAAGTTACCCGTTAATTTTTCTTTATTGGAAATGGCGCCACATCTGTGGCGCTTTTTTCATTTCCAGACCAGTTACACCCGAACCTTGCCTTACATCTCCAATTCGAATTCCGGGTAGATCAACACCAGTGGCCAGAAATACATGATCCTCTCCGCCACCGAGGATCCATTCAAAGACATCTATTCCCAGTGACTGTGCAAGGAGTGAAAGCTCTGTAAATTCGTAAGCGCTTTCAATAAGGGTTTGGTCAATATGTAGGTTTACACCAGATGCCTGCGCAATAGACTCGCAAGAGATTAGTAAGGCATCGCTGGTATCCGTCAGCGCACTGGCGCGACTGAAGTCGATTCCATAATCAAGTGATGGCGCACGGAATTCGTTGAGAGCCATGGCATGAACAGCGTGAACCGCTTCAATGTCATGAGTGAGCATGTGAAGTCCCGCAGCTGACCAACCAGTGAGTGAAGAGATATAGATTCCATCACCTATCTGCGCTCCAGAACGAGTTATCGCTCGCTCAACACTTCCAATTGCTGTGATCGCGATGGAGATTGCACTCGCACGAGCGATATCTCCTCCAACAACGCGTGCACCTGTCTTGTCGGCCTCACATTTGATTCCTTCGGCAAGTTCACGAACGCGTTCAAGGCCCTCATCTCCAACCAGCGAGAGGGCGACGACTAAGTATTGCGGTTTGGCACCCATCGCCAAAACATCTGCGATATTTGCAGCGGTTACTTTGCGACCAATATCAAAGGCATTTGACCAGCGCTTATTGAAGTGAACGTCCTCGACCGCAACATCGGTTGTGATCACTTGCTGAGAACTGCCACGCACAACGGCTGCATCGTCACCAATTCCAACGAGTACATCATCTGATTCTTGAGTCTGGAATACAGAGGCAACGAGTGAGAGAAGCTCTTGCTCAGAAAATGCCATAGCGCCAAGCCTAGATGATGAGGTACCTTTTGGTCATAACAAAGTTAACTTCAGCGAAAGGAAAGCATGATGTCTGTACAGGTATTTATCTTGATTCAAACCGAAGTAGGAAAGGCATCAGCAGTTGCCACAGCTGTTGGCGCAATCGCAGGAGTAACACTGGCCGAGGGAGTTACTGGTCCCTACGATGTGATTATGCGCGCCGAATCTGCCTCAATGGAAGATCTAGGGCGTTCAATCCTTGCAAAAGTTCAAGCAGTGCCTGGTATTACTCGCACTCTAACTTGCCCAGTAACTACTTACTAATTTCCAAGTACTCCGTTGTTGCGCGTTAGCGCACTTTTCAGTAGATGTGTAATCACTTCTTGATAACTCACTCCGCTTGCCGCCCACATCTTCGGAAAGACCGACGTTGCTGTAAAGCCCGGCATCGTATTGAGTTCATTGATTACCACTTCACCATTTGAAGTCAAGAAGAAATCAACGCGAGCCAATCCGCTACAACCAAGTGCGATAAATGCTTCTACTGCCTTGCTCTGAATCTGGGCGGCGATCGCGTCTGAGATAGGTGCAGGCAGAGTGATACTCGTAGCACCATCGAGGTACTTCGCCTCAAAATCATAAAACTCAAACTTAGAGTCAATCTCAATCTGGCCAACAATTGACGCCTGTGGTTTACCGTTGATCTCCAAGACCGCACACTCGATCTCGCGACCAATAACAGCATTTTCAACCATCGCCTTAGGATCAAAACGATGTGCTTCTTCGACTGCAGCGGACAGTTGCTCAGCGGATTTAACTTTTGTGGTTCCGCGACTAGAACCTCCACGTGCAGGTTTTACAAATACGGGATATCCAAGTGATGCTACATCTGCGGCTATTGAGTCTTTATTGACTTTCCACTCAGATTTACGAATGACTAAGCCTTCTGCAACGGCAATTCCATGGGCTGCAAAGATTGGTTTTGCAAATGATTTATCCATTGCAACGGCAGATGCCAAAACGCCAGAGCCCACAAATGGAATATCTGCAATCTCAAGAAGTCCTTGAATAGTCCCATCTTCACCATAAGGACCGTGCAGTAAGGGAAAAACAATTTCAATATCTAGAGATTTTCCATCCACCGTAAAACCGTCAGGTGAGACCGAGACAGGCTTTCCACTTTCAGGAACGACTGGCAGGACTCCGTTCTTTATAGAAAGTTCGTAACCTTCAGGAATAAGAACCCACTTACCTGACTTGGTAATGCCAATAACGACAGGCTCATAGAGCGTGCGATCGATTGCGCTGAGTACTCCCCCGGCGGATGTGCAGGAGATTTCATGTTCGCTGCTGCGTCCACCACAAATGATTGCTACGCGCGTGGTCATCGAATGAAGTTCTCGGCTTGAGTTGTGATCTCCATTAATCGCGCCAAGGCTTGTTCTGGATTGAGTGAACCATTGACGATGTCCGCAACCGCTTCAATCACTGGCACTTCGACACCAACACGGTGCGCAATCTCAACAATTGCACCAGAAGATGTAACGCCTTCAACGGTCTTTGAACCCTGCGCAATGGCCATCTCCATTGATCCGGTCTTGCCAAGTAGTTCGCCGAAGGTTCTATTGCGTGAAAGCGGTGAACCGCAAGTAGCTACGAGATCGCCCATCCCTGCAAGTCCTGCCGCACTCAGTGGATCAGAGCCGTGTGCAGCACAGAGGCGTGCAACTTCATTGAGCCCGCGAGTGATGAGCATCGCTTGGGTGTTTTCGCCATAACCCATTCCAATGGAAATTCCAACAGCCAAGGCGATCACATTTTTGATCGCTCCTGCTAGTTCGCAGCCAAGCAGATCCACGGATGTATAGACGCGGTAATACGGAGTGCGAAAGAGGTCACGAACCTGCTCTGCAACAGCTAATGAAGTTGAAGCAGCAACAGCTCCTGCTGGTTGGCGCAAGATGAGTTCATCAGCCAGATTTGGTCCAGTCAAAAGTGCAATTTTGTGTTTGCCGAGCACCTGCTCAATGATCTCGGTCATCCGAAGCATCGTTGAAACTTCGATGCCCTTGAGAGTACTTACGATTGTGCAATCGACTGAGAATCGAGGCTTCCATTCATTTAGTGTCGCTCTTAGCTGCGTGGAAGGAATAGCAAGTACATAAGTCTGGCTAAATGCAAAAGCCTCATCAAGATCTGTAGTTGCGCGAAGAGTTGTAGGAAGCACTTGCCCTGCGAGATAGCGCTGATTTGTATGTGAACTGTTTATCTCTCCAACAGTCTCAGCGTTACGACCCCAGAGAAGAACTTCGTTTCCAGCATCACAGAGCACCTGGGCAAGAGTGGAGCCCCATGCACCTGCGCCGAAGACTGTAATTCTGCTCATTTCTTCTTTCCACTCTTTCTGAAATTTCCCGTGCGGGGTAAATCGGAGGCGTGAGGGTCAAAGATAGCCGCAGGACGTTCTTCGCCGCGAATTTCTTCAAGCAGAAGGGTTATTGCCCTCATGATTTCGGCTGTCGCCTCGACCATCGCCGCAGGATCTTCCTCTTTTCCATACCAACGTGAAAGGTCCACAGGTTGACCTATGCGATAGCGAATTGTGGTCCTGGGAAAAATTCGTAATTTCTTTCTATACGGAGGTAAGACTTGTTGAGTCCCCCACTGCGCTGCTGGATAGACAGGAACTTTAGAGATGACTGCCAAGCGAGCAGCACCTGTCTTTGCAATCATCGGCCAATACTCTTTATCTCGCGTTAACGTTCCCTCAGGATAGACACCGACAAGATGACCCATCTCAAGTAATCGAAGGGCATACTGAAGTGCAACGCGGGCTTCCTTACTCTCTCTTTCAACAGGAATCTGTTCTGCTGCTAAAAGAATCTTCCCGATAATTGGAACTCTGAAAACTTGAGATTTTCCGAGAAACCTTGGTGCTCGACCGTGCGAGTAGAGAAAGAATGCGAGTGCGAAGGCATCCATATAGGAAACATGGTTTGAAACTACAATGGCCGGACCGCTCTTTGGAATCTTTACGCCTTCGCGATAGTCATAGCGCGCGACAAGCCTCATGATCGGAATCAGGATCGATGCGCAGATTCGGAAAGTTGGATTTACGCCGAGTGGATATCCCTGCGGTGGATTGAAGCGAATCTTGAGGGGCTTGGGACTCACAGCACCTGATTTCGACATGGAGTAATTCTAAGTCTGGCTGCGCACTTTGTGGGCTGTCGTAGCGAGAAATTAAGGTAAAAAAATAAGGCCCACGCGCAATGCGTGGGCCTTATTAAAGAAGAGATTACTTCTTCTTCTTTGCAACCTTC
>JBILEX010000074.1:0-5062 GCA_044351895.1 Candidatus Planktophila sp. | reverse complement strand
AAATCGAAGGTTTTAAAGCGAGCCTATAGCCAAGTCGTGAAGACCGCGTCGGGTGGTCTCTAGGGCCACCAAGGAGGCGAAGGCTGCGTTGTACTCATCTGGATTTTCCACCGGATTTAGGCGTTGTAGATTTGATTTCAGATCGGCAATTGCGCGACTTATTCCAACTTCACGCAATCGCGCAACGATAGATTCGATATACCTCGCAGATACCTCACCATCAGAGCGAATGGGTTCGACTGTTAATTCAGTAAAGAGAGTTTTCATTCGTTCATCTGAAATCTCATCGATTTGAATTGTTGATAATGCATGAGCATCGATTACACGCTTCATTTCAATGTATGCCGGATGCGTAAATGCAGCATCTTCGATCTCTGACCAGGTCGTAACTAAATCTGGCATCTGTAAACGCGCTTTCAACACTTCGCGTTCGAGTAGTAAGCGTGGCTCTTGTGGGTGTGGACGCCATGATTGATCGACTTGATCTTCATCGGTTTGTACCGCAGCAGGTACAAATCTACGTGCACCTTGCGAGACTGCAGAAGTGACGATCTCAACTTCGATTCCAAGCCATCCAGCCAGAAGTCGTGAGTACTCAGGGCGTAAAGATTTGTCGCGGATCTGAGCAACAAGTGGTGCCGTTGCGTTAAGCGCATTAACGCGACCTTCAGCAGTTGTTAAGTTGTGCAATTTAAGTTCGGTACGAATTGCAAACTCAAAGAGCGGCACTCGCTTTGCAATCAGATCACGCAAGGCGAGATCACCTTTAGTTTGGCGGAGATCGCAAGGATCTAAACCATCCGGCTCGACTGCGACGAAGGTTTGAGTCACAAATTTCTGATCTTCGCTGAAGGCGCGCATGGCAGCTTTCTGACCTGCTGCATCACCATCGAAGGTAAAGATAACTTCACCGCGGAAGGCGTCGTCATCCATGAGTAAGCGGCGAATAATCCGAATGTGTTCTGCGCCAAATGCGGTACCGCAGGTTGCAACGGCAGTTGTAATTCCTGCTAAATGTGCGGCCATCACATCTGTATAGCCTTCAACAATGACTACCTGGCGCTTCTTTGCAATCTCTTTCTTTGCCATATCGAGACCGTAGAGAACTTGGCTTTTCTTATAAATCGGTGTCTCTGATGTATTGAGATATTTAGGACCTTGATCTTCTTCATCACTCGCTAATTTGCGAGCACCAAAGCCCACAACATCACCTGAGATATCACGAATCGGCCACGTTAAGCGGTTTCTGAACTTATCTATCGGCCCACGCTCTCCCATCTTAGAAAGTCCTGCGAGTTCGAGTTCTTCAATGGTGTATCCCGCAGAACGTAAATGTTTGGTGAGTGCATCCCATGAATCAGGAGCGTAACCAACCCCAAATGTTTGGCACGCACTCTTATCAAATCCACGTTTGGTGAGTAAATCTCGACCGTGGGCAGCATCTGGTGATGTGTTGAGTTGTTCTTGGAAGAATGTAGCTGCCAATGCGTTCGCTGCGACTAAACGCGAGCGATTAACTGATGGGCCAGAAGGTGCGCTTCCGCTCTCTTCGTATCGCAGTGTGTAACCGATGCGATCTGCCAAACGTTCAATGGTTTCAGTAAAGGAAAGGTGATCAATCTTCATTAAGAATGCAATTACATCGCCACCAGTCTGACAGCCAAAACAGTGGAAATAACCCTTGCTTGGAGTTACGTGAAACGATGGTGATTTCTCATCATGGAATGGACAAAGTCCTTTTTTCTGACCGCCACCAGCTGATTTAAGTTGTACATACTCGCCTACAACGTCATCGATGGGTGCGTGATCGCGGATGTGTTGAACATCCTCATCCTTTATGCGACCGGCCATATCCCCACTCTATCTAATTACCGCGAAGGTGAGCGTGTAGGGCGTATGCCCCAGGATCAGTCAGGCAAGAAATTTGATCAATAACAACGCGCATACGTGCAATTTCGTTATCTGCCAACGCCCAGTCATCTAGGAAAATCGGATCAAGTGCTGCTGGCGCTTTGGCAAAAAGCATCTCTACGAGTTCTGCAATAAGTTTTTGCTGTCCGATATAACGCTCTTGAGATGCATCGGCGCTAATGAGGTAGTGCCCAGCAATAGCTTTGAGGAAATCTACTTCGACTCGCTGTTCGCGCGGAATCTCTAGATTTGCTTGATATCTCATCAGTGATCCAGCGCCGTGAACTTCACGGGTACGCATCTCGGCTGCTAAAACGAAGCGGCCTATGAGTTGGGAAGTCGAATCCTTAAGACGGGCCAAAGATCGATGTGAACGATCGTAGGTGCGCGGCCAGCAGGAAAGAGCTTCGAGGCGAGTAAGTGCTGCAGCAACTTCATCTTTTGTTGCATCACTCTTATAACTTGTGATCATTTCTGCATACAAAGTATCAAAATCTCTCTCAAAATCTGAAACCTTGACTGTGCCAACAAAGATTGCATCTTCTAGATCGTGGACAGAGTAGGCGCAGTCATCAGACCAATCCATAATCTGAGCCTCGATACATTGGCGACCTTCGGGTGCACCACTACGAACCCAATTGAAGATCTCTACATCATCATCATAGACACCGAACTTACGTGGATTAACGCTACGCGGCCATGGATATTTAGTTGCAGCATCAAGACTTGCACGAGTTAAGTTAAGTCCGACAGATTTTCCATTCGCATCGACAGTCTTTGCTTCGATGCGAGTCAACAATCTAAAGCTCTGAGCATTTCCTTCAAAGCCACCAAATTCTTGCGCGATATCGGCAAGTGCTTCTTCGCCGTTGTGACCAAATGGAGGATGGCCTAAGTCATGAGAAAGACATGCAGTCTCAAGTAAGTCCGGATCTGCACCAAGTGATTCACCAAGTTCGCGGCCAATCTGTGCGCACTCCATTGAATGTGACAAACGAGTTCGTTGAAAATCATTCTCCCAAGGAACAGCAACCTGTGTCTTTGCGGCAAGTCTACGAAGTGCTGCTGAATGAATTACTCGTGCGCGATCACGCATAAATTCTGTGCGACCAGATCGTTTGGCAGGTTCAAAGAAGAACCGCTCCTGATCGCTATCGCTATATCGCATGGTCTTAGCCTAGGTGATCGCTGAGATGTATGCCTCTGCGCCCTAAAGTGATGTAAGAAAGATAGGCCCCTGCCTCACGAATTAAGTATCGATTAGTAGAACCCGCAAGAGAATTTGGACCATCCGGAACTGGCGCACAGAATGGATCGGCATCAAGATCTCGCGCCATAGTCATGGCACGTTGACAGTGATAGGGGTCAGTTGCAATTACAACGGATGTAAGTTTTCGCTCGCTCATCTCTTTTACATAAGTCTTGGTCTGCGTCAAAGTATCGCGACCCTCTGGAAGAGCAACGACGGCGCTACGCGGTACTCCGTTATTGATCAGCCACCTACGACCAGCGTCAGCCTCTGTCGTGCGATCTCCAGGTGCTCCAGAACCCACTGTAATCACAAGTGGTGCAACACCAGCGCGAAAAAGTCGTACAGCTTGATCAAGACGCGCCTGTAAGACAGCACCTGGTGTGCCATCAAGTTGTGCGGCCCCTGGAATAACAATCACATCAGCAGTTGTACGAAGTGAAGGATTATTTGCAGAGTTCCAAGTAATGAAGAGTGCGTATGCAGGAATTGCCACGATGACAGCAATCAATAGAGCGATGGCACGGAAAATAAACTTAAACATTAGCCACCCGAAAACATATCTTCAGCGTCGAGTTGGATGAGTTCATCCGGATCATTGAGCCAGCCATCTGGAAGTGTTGGCGGACGTCCATGGCTCGTACGACCACGTGGTTTCTCTGCTACCTCAACTGGATATGGCTGATCATCGAGTTGATCCAGCAAGGCCCGAAATTCTGCAAGGGAAGCGATCATTCCAAACTGTCTGCGAAGCTCACTATGGACTCTAAAGCCTTTGAGGTACCAAGCCATATGTTTACGTAAATCCCGACATCCGCGATCTTCTGACTCGAAGTACTCAACTATCAATTCTCCATGTCGGAACATCACTTCACGAACTTCATGGAGCGAAGGTAGAACACGATCACTGTTTCCTGACATTGATTTAGTTAAATCTGTAAAGAGCCATGGGCGCCCTAAACATCCACGACCAACAACTACCCCAGCGCAACCTGTCTGCTCCATCATCGCAACACCATCGCCACCAGACCAGATATCACCATTGCCAAGGACTGGTACTCCTGTTGGCTTGAGGTGTTCAACGAGTGACGAAATCGCAGACCAATCTGCTTTGCCCTCATACATTTGCGCAGCAGTGCGCGCATGAAGTGCCACCCAAGCAACGCCCAAGTCAGCGGCAGATTTCGCCGCATCTAAATATGTAATGTGATCGCTATCGATACCAATGCGCATCTTTACCGTCACTGGAATTCCAAAAGGTTTTGCAGCGCTGACTGCTGCTTCAACAATGGAAGAGAAGAGTCGACGCTTATAGGGAAGTGCTGCTCCCCCACCTTTGCGAGTTACCTTCGGTACCGGACATCCAAAATTCATATCGATGTGATCAGCTAAATTTTCACGGCCAATCATCTTGACCGCTTCACTCATATGATGGGGATCAACGCTATATAGCTGAATCGAACGTGGCCATTCACCCGGGCCTGGTTCAATCATGCGCAGTGTTTCTGGAATGCGTTCTAAGAGCGCACGCGCTGTCACCATCTCTGAGACAAAGAGTCCAGCACCTTGTTCGCGGCATAACATGCGGAAAGGTGCATTGGTAATTCCAGCCATCGGGGCTAGAACTACAGGTGAATCAAGCTGATACGTACCGCTTGATAAAGGAAGTGTTAGCAACCCAGTAGACGTGGAGCTAACCATGCCTGCACCTGATCAAGTGAGATGCGCTCTTGCGCCATGGTGTCGCGATCGCGGATGGTGACTGCATTATCTTCCAGTGTTTCAAAGTCGATAGTGATGCAGTACGGAGTTCCGATTTCATCTTGACGACGATAACGGCGACCGATTGCACCAGCATCATCAAAATCAATATTCCAATTCTTACGCAATTGATCTGCCAAA
>JBILEX010000073.1:0-5079 GCA_044351895.1 Candidatus Planktophila sp. | reverse complement strand
AGTTCCGTACTTGGTGATGATTTCTTTCTTTACTTCTGGTGTTAGTGCCATGTTCGTATGCTCCTTTTAAGCTACTGTTCAAGAGGCTTCCCGGTTTGATTCACGGGAAATCACTTTCTCGTTGGACGGGTGAAGTTTACCTGCTGAGCCCGTATAGATGAAATCGAGAGTTCACTCCCCATTCAATGCGTTCAGAGCTGGTAAAACTCTGCCTTGACTATCAAATAACGCTGAATTAGCCATTCCACCATTCCAGGTAGTCGCCCCGCTCGAATCCAGCACCTTTATGGCCATGGGCTCCCACCACCACAGCCCGAGGCCTCGATTTCCAGTTTGCTGTCGCAGAATCTTTTCAAGACTCAGGACAAATTTTTTCTGACCATTTGCTGTAAATGGATGATCATCTAAGAGTGCCTTATTTGTATCAAGTACATCGTTCCCAAATTGCTGCGAAATCCATGGATATGCAGTTTCGGCGATGACAACAGGTTTTTTAAACTCGGAAGTGACTACGTCCAAAGTTTTACTCAAATCATCGAGTGGACCACTCCATTGGCTGTAATAACTCAATCCGAGAACGTCGTAATTAACCAATCCATACATTTGCGCATTAGTAAGCCACCATCGCACTCGTTGATGATCACCACCACATTCAAGATGCACAACAGAGAGAGTTTTGGGTAGGACGGCTCGGAGTGCTCGTGCACTTGCGTTTTGTAGACGAACAAAGTTCTGCCATTGGCTGGCATCATCCGAAGTTATCTTTCCGAGTGGCCACAGAAAACCACCCGCAACTTCGTTTCCAATCTGAACCCATTGTGGCGTAACACCAGAAAGAACAAACGTTTTTAGAGTCTGTTGGGTATATTCAAAAACTTCATTTTCTAGTTGCTCAATTTCATTTGACCAGCCAGCTGGCATAGTTTGGTTAGCTGGGTCCGCCCAAGTATCTGAAAAATGTAAATCAATGCAAACTTCAAGCTTGTTTGCCTTCAATCTCTTGGCCAATGTAATCGCTCGCTTCAACGAGCCATTTTTTGTCTGTGGATTCACAAATACTCGTATTCGACCAACTTTGACTCCTGATCGTTTCAAGAGCGCAATAGCATCGATTCGCTGACCATTAGCATCAAAGAATTTACCGCCAGCAGCTTCGACCTCTGGCAACCAAGAAATGTCAGCGCCATTGCGTAAAGATCTTGGCTTGTTCGCGTGAAGATTTGGTTGTGAAGTTAGGACAGAAAGTGCTACACCTGAACCAAGCAAGAAGTGACGTCGAGAGAGTTTCACTCCCCCAGTAAACAGGAGATTGAGACTAGAGCGCTGTCAGTTTTCGAGCCTGATCGCAGTCGATCTTCATCTGCACCAAAAGAGGTTCGAGACCGTCAAATTTAAGGGTCGGACGCAATCGCCATCCGAACTCGATAGAAGCGTTCTTGTCGTAAAGCTCTAGACCCTCTTGATCAAGAGCATAAGCCTCTACTTGTCGACCGCGCTCCCCCTCAAATGTTGGATTAGTGCCAATCGAAATCGCTGCCGGCCAAAAGTTAATTCCTACAGTTAACCAACCTGCATAAACTCCATCTGCAGGAATTGTCTGTCCATCAATGTTTCCTAAGTTTGCAGTTGGGTAGCCGATTTGACGGCCACGTTTTTCACCATGCACGACGACACCATCAAGACGATGTGGTCTTCCCAAAAGCAGTCGTGCATCCTCAACATTACCTTCAGTTACCAGAGTGCGAATGCGAGAAGATGAGATCACTTCCCCGTTTTCGCTATTGAGCTCTTGTGCATCAACTGTGAAGTTATGGGTCAACCCTGACTTAACAAGTGAATCCACATTTCCGGCAGCCTTATGCCCGTAGGTGAAGTTCTTTCCCACGATCACAGTCGACGTATGCAACTGATCAACCAAAACACCTTTGACGAAATCTTCAGGAGACATCGCAGCAAACTTTTCGTTGAACTTCATCACTGCAACTTGATCTGATCCGTGAATCTTGAGGAGCTCTACGCGATCAGCTAACGTTGTGAGCATCGATGGAGCGCGATCTGGAGCAAATACAGTCGTTGGATGAGGGTCAAATGTAAGTGCAACAATCTCTCGCCCATCGGCAATTGCCTTGGCTCGGTTAAGAAGTTCTTGGTGGCCCTTATGGACGCCATCGAAAACACCGATTACGACAACGTGAGATTGGGTATCGAGCTCACTCATGGTCGTCATTATTGTCTACTCAGTGCGCAGCCGCAAAAACTGCGACCGGTTTTGCCCTATCGCTATCATTTTTTAGGAGTGCGATTAATTCGTTTTCACCAGATATCCCCGCAACAATCCCATCGCTAGCCGAAGGTGAAAGTGGTCGCCCGAAAGATAGTTCGCGAACTTCTTCAACGGTGAGCTCGCGCGCATCGAAGGTGCGGCGAGCCACATCGGTCAGGTGTAGCGCAGTGAAATTCTTTGCCTTCAGATCTGCAATAGAGGTTGCAACATCGAGAGCGAATCCAGCAACACGTGTACGGCGAAGGGTGCGTAGGTGTCCACCTACCTTGAGTTCATCCCCCAGATCGCGAGCGATCGCACGGATAAATGTTCCAGCAGAACACGCAACATCGATATCTACTTCGGTAGTAGTTTCTAAATGTCGAATACCTAACACTTCCAATGACGAGATTGTGACGGTACGTGCTGCGAGTTCAAATACTTCACCTGCGCGGACTCGATCATAGGCACGTTCACCATCAACTTTGACGGCAGAGACCGATGATGGACGTTGTGAAATAGTGCCGACCATCGTTGAAAGAATTCTTCTGATTTCACCATCCTCAACTGTATGAGCATCAGTGCTTACAAGGACTTCGCCTTCATGATCATCTGTCACAGTCGATGCACCAAGAACAATTGTTGCGGTGTAGGACTTGTCGCCATCGGTGATGTACTGCAGAAGTCGTGTGCCATTTCCAAATCCAAGGACGAGCACACCGGTAGCCATCGGATCAAGTGTTCCTGCATGGCCAACTTTGCGAGTTCCGAGAGCTTTGCGACCCATGGCAACCACATCGTGGCTTGTCATACCTGGCTCTTTATCGACGATCAGAAAGCCATCACTCATGTGAGAAAAGCGTCCTAGTCTTCAATAACGCGTGGCGCTTTATATGGATCTTCAGCGGTTGGCGTTGCACCCATACGAAGCTTTGCTACCTCAGCATCAAGTGCGTGCACGCGATCAAGCAGTGAATCCATCGCTTTGGCACTCTCTGGAAGCCCATCTTCAATGAATTCAATCGTTGGAGTAATGCGAGTCTGAAGATCTCGTCCAACAGCGGAGCGAATCACACCTTTTGCGCTCTCTAACGCGGCAGCAGTTGCTGCGCGGGCATCTTCATCACCGAGAACGGTATAGAAAATTGATGCGCTTTGAAGATCGCCGGTAACTCTGGCATCAGTTACTGTGACAAAGCCAAGACGTGGATCCTTGATCTTTGTCTCAAGCAGCTGTGCCACAACAACTTTGATGCGGTCAGAGACCTTCTGTGCGCGGTGTGATTGGCCCATAGTTAAACGCGCTTCTTCTCACGCATCTCAAAGACCTGGATTGTGTCGCCAATCGCCATCTCCTTGATGTTACCGACGCCGATACCGCACTCAAATCCTTCACGGACTTCAGTGGCATCATCCTTAAAGCGCTTGAGGGAATCGATCGTTAGGTCGGCAACGATTACTTCGCCATTGCGAAGCAGACGTGCGCTTGCATTACGACGGATGATTCCGTCGAGAACGATTGATCCAGCAATATTTCCAGCCTTGGAAGACTTGAAGATGTCGCGTACTTCAGCGTTACCGAGGACAATCTCTTCAAACTCTGGCTTAAGGAGACCCTTAAGAGATAGTTCGATCTCTTCGATTGCCTGGTAAATAACTGAGTAGAAGCGAACTTCTACGCCTTCTTGATCTGCAAAAATCGCAGTCTGCGGTTCAGGCTTAACGTTAAAGCCGATCACAACTGCAGTTGAGGCAGATGCCAGAGTGATATCGCTCTTTGTGATTGCGCCAACACCACGGTGAATAACACGAAGATCAACTTCAGCGCCAACATCGAGTTGCATGAGTGCATCTTCGAGGGCTTCAACAGAACCCGAAACGTCACCCTTGAGGATGAGGTTAAGAGTAGAAATCTTGGATTGCTCCATGAAGTCTTCAAGTGAAACCTTCTTGCGAGCCTTCGCAAGTTGGGCGTTACGTTCTGCCGCTTGACGTTTTTCAGCAATCTGGCGTGCAGTGCGATCTTCATCGGCAACGAGGAAGGTATCTCCCGCGCTTGGCACAGATGTAAATCCAAGAACCTGTACTGGGCGTGATGGACCGGCTTCTTCAACGCTCTGACCATCTTCATCGAGCATTGCTCGAACACGACCAAATGAACCACCTGCAACGATGGCATCACCAATACGAAGTGTTCCGCGTTGAACCAACACTGTTGCAACTGGACCACGACCACGATCGAGGTGAGCTTCAATTGCTACACCACGAGCATCATCATTGGCCACCGCGCGAAGATCAATTGCTGCATCGGCTGTAAGAAGGATTGATTCGATAAGTGCATCGATTCCTTGTCCTGCCTTAGCTGAAACGTTTACGAAGATTGTCTCGCCGCCGTACTCTTCTGCAACCAAGTTGTACTCGGTGAGTTGCTGGCGGACCTTATCTGGGTTTGCACCCTCTTTATCAATCTTGTTCACGGCAACAACGATAGGAACATCGGCTGCTTGAGCATGATTAAGTGCTTCGATCGTTTGAGGCATGATGCCGTCATCTGCAGCGACAACCAAGACTGCGATATCAGTAACCTTTGCACCACGTGCACGCATTGCTGTAAACGCCTCGTGACCAGGTGTATCGATAAAGGTGATGGCGCGGTTGATGCCCTCGTGATCATGGTGAATTTGATAGGCACCGATGTGCTGGGTAATTCCGCCTGCTTCGCTCTTAAAGACTTCAGTCTTTCGAATTGCATCAAGCAAACTGGTCTTACCGTGATCGACGTGACCCATCACTGTAACAACAGGAGGACGGGCTAC
>JBILEX010000072.1:0-5230 GCA_044351895.1 Candidatus Planktophila sp. | reverse complement strand
CTTTGGCATAAAGGTCGCAGTCTTGCCACCTTCCCATGCAACGTTACGGATGATGTACTTAAACTTCATCAACTCATCGCCCGCGGTGAGAATATCTGTGAAGCGGTAGTTGATCTCCATCTGTCCAGCAGTTCCCACTTCGTGGTGTGAACGCTCAACAAGAAGACCTGCACGTCCGAGCTCCATCACCATTTCATCGCGAAGGTCAGCGAACTGATCTGTTGGAGAAACTGGGAAATATCCGCCCTTGATGCGTGTGCGATATCCACGGTTTGGAGTTCCATCTGGATCTGCAACGATGCCTGTGTTCCACGCACCTTCATATGAATCGATGTGGTGGTAAGCCTCGTTGATTCCTGTCTTAAAGCGAACAGCATCAAAGACGTAGAACTCAGCTTCTGGTGCGAAGAATGCCTGATCAGCAATACCAGTTGACTTCAAGTAATCAACGGCCTTCTTAACAACACCGCGTGGATCGCGTGAGTAAGGAGTGTCATCTGTTGGGTTGTGAACAGAGAAGATAATGATGAGAGTTTTCTCAAGACGGAAAGGATCGAGGTAGGCAGAAGATGGAACTGGAAGCAGCTTCATATCTGACTCGTGGATTGATTGGAAACCGCGGATAGAGGAGCCGTCAAACATCAAACCATCTGTAAAGACAGCTTCATCAAATGACTCAACTGGAACGTTGAAGTGATGTTGGATTCCTGGAAGATCGGTAAAGCGAACATCAACAAGTTTTACATCTTCTTTCTTGATGTAAGCAAAGATTTCTTGCGCATTCTTAAACATGGAGTACTCCGATTTTTCTTGTGATCGCTATGAGACGCTCGGCTCTGAGGCTCTCTGAGATGGCTTAACCCTAGATCCACTAGGTAAAAATGGCATCATCGCCGTGTTACATCCTTGTTAAATGACTTTGATCGGCTCCATCCGAGGGGCTCGGATAGGCTTCGTCCATGTCTGAAGTTGATCTGAGATATCCAAGGGTGAGCCAGGGGCGGCGAATGCTCGGCGTCCTCATCGATTGGTTGATGTCTTACGCCATCGCGATCGGCTTTTTTGTCGAGTTTGGGCAGTCCACTATGGGGGCGGTGGTCTTTCTAATTTTCACAGTTCAATATCTGGTTTTTGCAGCGCTTGGGGGAGCGACTCCGGGTCATCGAATCATGGGGCTCAAGATTGTTCGATTCTCAGATGGCGGAATGCCAACGCCGCTTCAAGCATTGATTCGAACAGGACTTCTCGTTCTAATCATCACTGCAATTACCTTCGACCAGAATGGACGCGGAATTAACGAACGGCTGAGCAATACAGTTCTTGTAAAAACGCGCTAGGAATTTAACGCTTAGGAACGCGTACGTTCTTTGGCATCGGCCCCTTTGGTAGCGGCAGAGACATTCCACCAACTGCCTTAAGGCGTGCACGTACTTCTCTCATCTGATGCGCAGAGAGTGTCTTTTTGTATTTAGATACTTGCTTCTGTAATTTGCGAAGAGGTACTTGACCTTCGCCGTCCCCAATCCAAATTTCATAGATCGGTACACCTGGAGCGAAGCGCTCTGCATCTTTACGTGCTGATTGAATCAGTTGGCGAGTTCCAAAAGAACCCTCGGCAGTAAGGACAATTCCAGCGCGACCCACACTGCGATGGACCATATCTTGATTCTTGTTTACTGCAACAGCTGGAGTTGTGGTCCAACCTTTGCGAATTGCCATCAGGACACTTGCGGCAGCGCCCATCTGTCCTTCAACACTGGCGAAACTTGCATTAAGTGCAATGCGAGAGAAGACAAAGAGTGAGGCGAGAAGAGCAAGAGGCAGTGATATAAATCCGAAGTAAAACGGATGTCCTACTACAAAGCCAATGCCGATTCCTGCTGCAAGTACGACGATGAAGATCAGCGCTAAGACACTGCCGATCCATGGCTTAACACTCTTTGTTAAGGCGTAGGCATCACGAATCGCCTTGAAACGAGGTTCGCGAATTTTTGGCTCTTTTTTCTTCCTCTTAAACATGAGCGTTAGTTTAGGGGAGCGGGGGCCGTTCCACCAAGGCGGACCGGGGCCCAGCGCGCACCTTGATGGCTATCTGGGTAGTGAGATTGAATATCGAGAAGAAGCGCCTGCATTGCAGCGCGAAGCTGTGCCTCACCCTCTTCTACGTTGTCGTCTTTTGTAAAGTAGAGCGGCTTACCAAAAGTCACAGAGATCGGATATTTATTTCTCTTTAAGTCTCGCTTGACCTTTTTGGTCCAAATGCGTTGCGAGCCCCATACAACTGCGGGAACCACTGGAACGCCGGCACCCATAGCTAAACGCACGGCTCCAGATTTAAAATCCTTTAACTCAAAGCTGACCGAGATTGTTCCTTCAGGAAATATTCCAACGATCTCCCCGGCCTTAAGCGCGCGAAGTGCTGCGACAAATGATGCGGATCCACTTGAGCGATCGACGCTGATGTGGTGCATTCCCCGTAAGAGGGGACCAGCAATCTTGTTATCGAACAATTCTTTCTTAGCCATAAAGCGCACATAACGTTTTATCGGAAGCGCTGCAGTACCAATGAGCGCAAAATCAAGATAACCGATGTGGTTCATCGCAAGAATTGCGCCACCTTCGCGGGGAAGATTCTCATCGCCCTTAAAATCAAAACGTAGACCTAAATATTTCCAGAATGTTTTTAATGCAACAATTACTGGGGGATAGACAAGATCAGCCATCTACTTTGAACCGCTGTTAGCCCTAGATTCCATCGCTTGGCGATAGAGGCGCCCAGCTCGGTAACTGCTACGAACTAGGGGACCACTCATAACCCCGAGGAATCCAGCCTCGGTTGCTTCCTGCGCAAGCTCGACGAACTCTTCAGGTTTAACCCAACGCTCAACTGGGTGATGCTTCATTGTTGGACGCAAATACTGGGTGATTGTGATCAAGTCACAACCGGCTGCGCGAAGATCGATCAGTGCCTGAGAGATCTCTTCCCGAGTTTCACCAAGGCCAAGTATCAAGTTTGATTTTGTGATGAGGCCATAGTCACGTGCCTGAGTAATCACATTTAGTGAACGATCGTAGGTAAAGGCTGGTCGAATCGTCTTAAAGATTCGCGGAACGGTCTCAAGATTGTGTGCAAATACTTCAGGAGCTGCTTCGAAGACCAGATTCAGCAAATCTGGGTTGCCGCTGAAATCAGGTGCCAACATTTCTACACCACAGCCAGGATTGAGTTCGTGAACTTTGCGAATTGTCTCGGCGTAAAGCCACGCCCCTTCATCTTCAAGATCATCACGAGTAACTCCGGTGATGGTGGCATATGCAAGTCCCATAGTTTTTACTGATTCAGCAACTTTGCGTGGCTCTTCGCGGTCGATAGGTAGAGGTTTTCCAGTATCGATATTGCAGAAATCGCAACGTCGCGTGCAACGATCTCCACCGATAAGGAAAGTTGCTTCTTTATCTTCCCAGCATTCAAAAATGTTTGGACACGCAGCCTCTTGGCAGACGGTATGTAGACCTTCACTCTTTACAAGTGAACGAAGTCGTGTGTACTCAGGGCCCATATTTGCCCGAGTCTTGATCCACTCTGGCTTTCGCTCGATCGGCGTCTCCGCATTGCGAGCTTCAATGCGCAACAACTTGCGGTCATCAGGTTGTGTTGTCATCTGCTCACCTTCGCTAGCGATTCATACATGAACTTCTCGACAATCGGGAGAACCTCTTCGATGCTAATACTACGGCCGAGTTCGATGGCAAGCGAGGTCACGGTTGCATCTTCAATTCCGCACGGAATTATCGCTTCAAATGGGCTCAAATCAGGCTCAACATTGAGCGCAAATCCATGCATGGTGACCCCGCGGGCGACTCTTATTCCAATTGCTGCAATCTTACGTTCCCCTTTTTCATCTACAACCCAGACGCCAGATCGACCTTCAACGCGAGTGGCAGCGAGTCCGAGTTCTGAACATGTAGCGATCAAGGCGTTCTCAATTTCTCGGACAAAGCCAACTAGCTCAGTTGGCTTTGCAAGGCGAACGATTGGATATCCAACTATTTGGCCCAGACCGTGCCATGTGATTTTTCCGCCGCGATCGACATCAATCACAGGTGTACCGTCGTTCGGGCGCTCATGATCCTGGGTGCGCTTACCTGCGGTGTAAACAGATGGATGCTCAACCAACAAGAGTGTGTTTTCTCGCTGACCTTCAGCAATTTCATGATGCAGTGAACGTTGCAATTCGAGAGCGTCTAAATACTCCATCACACCTCCTCGCTTGAGAGCGATCGGGGAGTGAGAGATTGCTGAGTCGGCGCCTGGCACAGGGTCAGCCTAAAGGTAGGATTGCCTTCTTGCTAATTTACTCTCAGCGAATTTGAGAAAGGCCCATTTCATCGTGTCGACAACAACCACCAAGAACCGTAAGCCATATGCGATAGCCATGCTGGTGGTGATCTCCTGGTTCATCATTACCGGAGTCTTTGGGCCACTCTTTGGAAAACTGACATCTGTTCAAGAGAACAACAATTCTTCCTTCCTACCTAAAGGTGCCGAAGCAACACAGGCGTCGGAGGTAATCGCAACGTTTTCAGATAAGGACTCTTTCACATTTCCAACACTTATCCTCTTTGAGGGCAAGGGAGACGCTGCGACATTTGCTGCGATTAATTCTCATCTTGCAACCGTAGGTGACATCACACTTGGTGGAACCTCGGCGAAGATTTCTGATTACATTGCACCCAATCAGCAGATCACGGTATTTCCATCTCAAGATGGCGCTGCGATCCTTGCCAATATTCCACTTGATGGCGCAGCCCTCGGCAAAGTTCTTCCAAATGACGAACCAGTTCTTCCGGCTATCGTGGAAGCGCTACGTGAAGATATTGCACCGATCGCAGAAGCCAATGGCGTTGACTCATACGTCACCGGTCCAGGTGGTCTCTTTGGTGATCTCTTCGCAGCCTTTGGCACGATTGATACAACGCTTCTTCTCACAACCCTAGGAGTTGTTGCAGTAATTTTGATTGTTGTTTACCGCTCACCAATTCTTTGGGTGATCCCGCTGCTTTCGGCGCTCTTTGCACTGGTTGTGGCAGGCGGAATCGTCTACCTGCTAGCCAAGAATGACATCATCGATGTCGACGGTCAGTCGCAGGGAATTCTCTCAATTCTCGTCATTGGTGCCGCCACGGATTATGCGCTCTTGCTTATTGCTCGATATCGCGAAGAGTTGCA
>JBILEX010000071.1:0-5239 GCA_044351895.1 Candidatus Planktophila sp. | reverse complement strand
TTAACACTTGAAATATCGATAAAACCTTATTTGGCGGGGAGTCAAAAACATTATCGATAAAACGATATATTCATTAAACCTCTCAATATTGATTTAAGGTTTTATATCTAAAGCGCTACGGAGATTAAACAATTCACCGTCATTGAGATCGCGCCATCTTCCGGGCGGAGTATCCCCCAGACTGATCGGTCCGAAGTTGGTACGGATCAGACGGAGTACTCGAACATCTACCGCCTCCATCAGGCGACGGATGATGTGGTACCGACCTTCATGGATGCTGACTTCAATCCACTGTGGCGAGAGGTGCTTGAAGGAGAGCACGCGGCCCATTCCGTCTTCAAGCTCGATCCCCTTGAGAAGGATCTTTTCAACCCCGGGAGAAAGGGCTCCCTCGAACTCAATAATGTAACTCTTAACAAGGCCATAGGAAGGATGGGTAGCTCGGAAGGTCAAATCTCCATCATTAGTAAGCAGAATTAGCCCTTCAGAATCCTTATCCAGGCGTCCTACGTGAAAGAGGCGCTCCTTACGTAGGTCGATAAAGTCGGCCAAAGAAGGACGACCTTCTGGGTCAAACATCGTAGACAGAACACCTTTTGGTTTATGAAGTACTAAATAAGACTTAGACATTGTTATAGTTATTGTCTCACCATCAACCATCACTTTGACCAGAGATGGATCAAATTTAGCCCCAAGCTCTCGGATAATGTGTCCATCCACGGAGACTCGACCATCCATGATGAGCTCGTCCGCTCCCCTGCGTGAGGTCACACCAGCGTCGGCAATAATTTTATTCAAGCGTAATAGAGACATATTCAGGCTATCCATTCTCGACAGTCTTAAGGGAAGTGCGTCGAGCCCTCGTGGGCTTCTGTGCTCACTTTACGCTAGAGCCCTAGGGTTAGGCAAAAGGGCGGGATTTCTAGTCTGTAAGGCTTTCGAGAATCTCGTCCAAGCCATCAAGATCAGGCAGATGAGGCGCAAGTGGTGAGAGATCATCGAGGGAGTTAAGTCCTAGTCGCTCGAGGAAGTAGCTGGTCGTCTTATAAAGGATCGCCCCAGTCTCGTTTTCGACCCCGTACTCCTCAACTAGACCGCGAGTGACCAGGGTTTTCATGACTGCCTCGACATTGACCCCACGGATAGCCGAAACTCGGGCACGAGAGACAGGCTGGCGATAGGCGATCACAGCCAGAGTCTCCAGTGCGGCCTGAGTAAGACGATTCTGCTGACCATCAAGGACGAATTTTTCCACAGCAGTGGCGCAATCTGGGTGGCTATAGAAGCGCCAACCCCCATCAATCGCCTTCAGAGCAAAGCCGCGGTCGTCATAACTGCCCTGCAGGCGCTCGAGTGATTCCTTGACTACATCGACGGTCACCTCGAGTACGGTAGCCAGAGTGAGCTCAGTAACCGGCTCATCAACCACCATGAGGATCGCTTCAATCGATCTATCAACTTCTACATTAGACATTTTCACCCTCTACTGTCTCGTCTAGGCTTACTACTGGAATATCAAACTCATCCGTAATCTCGACTTCGCCCTCGTCCGAGCCAGTCCAGCTGATCTGGAGCTCGCCCAGAGCGATAACTTGGTTAAATCGAAGGTTCCCCTGCCGGTATAGATCCAAGAGAGCCAAGAATCGCGCTACAACCACCAAGGTGGACTCGGCATCCTGGCAGAGACTACGGAAGCTCATTGTCTTGGAGAGGCGAAGCGCCTCGACCACGAGCTTGGATTGCTCGCTCACGTTGACCATGGCCATATGAAGGTGCTCTATCGCGACCACTGGAGGAGCTTTGGGGGTCAGAATACGATCGGCAATAGCGGCAAAGCGCTCCGGGCCTACTCCGATGAGAACTTCGGGCAGAAGGGCGGAGAGCGCCGGATCAAGGGCGACCACGCGTGGGAAAGCTTTGTCGGCCGCCTCAATCATGGTCTGGAAAGAGGCTGCGATCTCCTTAAATGCTCGGTATTGCAAGAGGCGAGCAAAGAGGATGTCCCGAGCCTCAAGCAGGGCTAAGTCTTCTTCGTCCTCTACCTCTCCACTTGGGAGCAAGCGAGCGGCCTTAAGGTCAAGGAGAGTTGCCGCCACAACTAGAAACTCTGTCGCCTGGTCTAGCCTCCAACCCTCACCTGAAACCTCGAGGGCGCGGATGTAGGCGATGAACTCATCGGTTACAAGGCTGAGCGACACCTCGGTGATATCTAGTTTATGGCGGGAAATTAGCTGCAGGAGCAGGTCAAATGGACCATCAAAGTTAGAGAGGTGGACGCTGAAACCGCTCTCAGGAGCGATATTTTCAGCCGTTTCGATCGAAATATCCACGAGCGCACCTTACTTGCTTTTCCCTTACTACTTGCCGATACACGCTGCACACGCGTAGAGTCACCGCGGATAGAAAGAGGTTTCTCGCTTGAGCGCTATATCGACAAAAGACGAGGATGTTGTCACCACGGCTAGCCTGACCGGCAAGACTGTGAAGACATTTCCCACACCGGCTCAGATCTCAGAGCATGGCAATGCACGAGTCATCTCTATCTTTAATCAAAAAGGCGGAGTCGGAAAGACAACTACAACTATCAATCTTGGCGCAGCTCTTGCCGAACTTGGTCGTCGCGTACTTCTCGTTGACTTCGATCCGCAAGGTGGACTCTCCCTCGGTCTTGGAGTGAACGCACATACTCTGCCACTGGAGAACACCGTCTATCACGCACTTATGGATCCTGCAGCGGACATTCAACAAATCGTTTTGAAATCTTCAGTAGCAAATCTCGATTTCTTGCCCGCAAGCCGTGACCTCGGTGCAGCCGAATCAAAACTTCCATCAGAGATTGGTGGTCAGCAGTTTCTGAAGCGCGCACTGGCGACTCTTCGCGATGATTACGATGTAATTCTCATCGACTGCCAACCAACAATGGGACAACTCACTGTAAACGCACTCGTTGCATCAAATGAAGTGATTGTTCCTTTGCAGTGTGAATATTTTGCTTTGCACGGATTCATCGAACTCAGTGGAAATATTGAGAAGGTAAAAACATTCCTTAATCCAGAACTCAAACTCATAGGAATTCTCGCAACTATGTATGATCGCAAAACTCTTCACAATCGTGAAGTGCTGAGTGCAATCTTGGATAAATACCCTAACGATGTCTTCGACACCATTATTGCCAAAACAATTCGTTTCTCCGAGACTACTGTTGCTGGAGAACCGATCACTAGTTATGCATCATCATCAGGAGGCGCTGCGTCATACCGACGTCTTGCGCGTGAACTAATCGCACGAGGAGGCGCACAATGACACGTAGAGCGAGTTTGCCGGGAGCAGATGAACTTTTCAAGCAAAACAGCCCAGCATTGAGTGCTGTACGTGAAGTTGCTCCTGAGACACCAGCGCCATCGGTTGCACCAACGCCTACTTCAACGCCCAAAGCAAAGAAGGGCGTCCGATCAATCCCGCGACGTCGAGTGGTTAGCGTTGATAAATCTCCATCAGGACGCGAACGTCACGATGAGAAGATCACCGTCTACCTATCCCCTGATGAGCTGTTCGATCTCGATCAAGCGCGCCTTTCGTTGCGAGGAGATCTAGGACTTGCAGTTGACCGCGGGCGCATTGTTCGCGAATCTATCGCTGTGATCATTGCTGATCTTGAACAAAAGGGTGATCAGAGCATTCTTGCTCGCAGACTTCGCGGCATCTAGTTGTTAACGCGCACGAGGATGTGCGCTGACATAACTCTGCCGAATCTTGTCGATCGTGACTAACGTGTAAATCTGGGTTGTCGTCACTGAGGAATGACCTAACAATTCTTGAACAACGCGTATATCTGCTCCACCATCAAGAAGATGAGTTGCATACGAATGTCTAAATACATGAGGGCTCACTTTGCCTTCAAGGCCGCATGCTTTGGCCGCTGCCAGAACAATACTCCAGGCGCTTTGACGAGATAGCCTGCCACCTCGTGAATTCAAAAACAGTGCACTTTCGCTCTTTACGCTTTTGGCGACCAAGCCCGGCCTCACACGAACTAGGTAGTCATCTAACGCGGTTAGCGCAAATCTTCCAATCGGAACAATTCTCTCCTTGGAACCTTTACCCCGCAATTTAATAGTTTGAATAACTTCATCATCGCTTTCAACCTTGGCTAAGTCATTAACATTAATTCCGATAATTTCAGAGACCCGTCCCCCGGTTGAATAAAGGAGTTCCAAGAGCGCAACATCACGGAGAGCTGACGCCTCACTCAACATCTTCGCGCTCTCGATCAGCGAGGTAACTTCCTCAATAGTGAGCGCTTTGGGCAATTTACGGGCAACTTTGTGCGATGTGATTTCACCTGTTGGAAGATTGAGTTCATACTCACGCGCGCAATAGATTAGAAATGACTTTACCGCCGAATTTGTGCGATTGATACTACTTACCGCAAGAGAACGATCCTTAAGCCACACCTCAAATTGGGACAGAGTCTCTGCAGTTAAATCACGAAGCTGCAATCTTCCTTCAACGAGGAATTCAAGAAAATAACGAAGATCTCTTCCATAAGAAAGCAGTGAATTCTCCGATAATCCTCGCTCGATGCGCAGGTGATCAATAAAAGCAGAACGTGCGAGCTCAGGATCGAACTTAGTACCCATGAGCTTGTGCAACTGCTGGATACATAATCTTGCCATCGTGAACATTTAGTCCTGCAGCCAAAGATTTATCTGCCGCCGTAGCGCCTTGCCAACCAAGATTTGCCAGCGCAAGTGCATAGGGAAGCGTCGCATTCGTAAGCGCGTACGTTGATGCCACAGGAACTGCACCAGGCATATTCGCAACACAATAAAAGATTGAGTTATGAACTTTGAATGTGGGCTCAGCATGAGTTGTCGGTTTGGAATCTTCAAAGCAACCACCCTGATCGATTGCGATATCTACAAGAACTGACCCTGGCTTCATTTGTGCAACTTGTGCATTGCTCACCAGCTTTGGGGCTTTTGCACCATGGACAAGCACTGCTCCGATTACTAAATCAGCGTTCTTGAGTTCACGATCAACAGCATGAAAGGAAGATGCAAGAGTTTTGATTCGTCCGCCATAGATTGTGTCTATATGTGCAAGACGTGGAAGAGAGCGATCAACGATAGTTACATCTGCGCCCATTCCCATTGCAATCACGGCGGCGTTGAGACCAGCAACTCCCCCGCCGATTACCAACACTTTGGCAGGTGATACTCCAGGAACTCCACCCATG
>JBILEX010000155.1:0-5251 GCA_044351895.1 Candidatus Planktophila sp. | reverse complement strand
TCAAATAAGCCAGCAATTTTGATGGGTAAAAATGAGGCCACCGGAAATGTTGTAGAAAATTACCGCTACCTCCTCATGCCTATGAGATATGCATCTTAAGAAGTTATCACTCACACATTTCCGCTCCTACGAAAGCCTTGAACTCACTTTCACCCCTGGCGTAAATACTTTTATTGGTAACAATGGGTGCGGAAAAACAAATATCGCCGAATCTTTAATCTACCTCGGCTTTCTCTCTTCGCACCGAGTCTCAACTAACGCACCCCTTATCTATGGCGGCCAAGAACAAGCAATAATCCGCGCAGAAATTTTTAGCGACAGTAGAACACTCACTGTGGATTTAGAGATTAATGCAAGTAAAGCTAATCGCGCTCGAATTAACCAAAACCCAACTAAGTCGCAGCGCGAGATTCTTGGCGCTCTGCAAGTCATCTACTTCTCTCCAGAAGACCTAGATCTTGTGCGAGGCGAACCAACACAACGCCGCGATTTCCTCGATAAATTACTTATAACTCGCACCCCGCGTTTAGCTGGAGTGATCTCTGATTACGACCGCGTTGTCAGGCAGAGAAATACACTTCTTAAAACCCGTGCGCCTGAAAGCTCGCTAGCGCCATGGACAGAACAACTCATTTCACTAGGAGCTCAGCTCACAGCAGAACGCATTAACTTGGTTGAAAAACTTAACCCATACGTCGCTGCGCACTATGCAAAACTCAATGAGGTGAAGGCTGCATCAATTGCTTACAAATCCTCTACAGATAGTTTAACAACAGATGTAGACCTGAACATTGCGATCCTTGTTGCAAAACAGAAAGAGGTTGCTCACAACGAGAGTGAACGTGGTGTTAGTTTGATCGGTCCACATCGCGACGACCTACATTTACACCTTGGCGATTTTCCAGCGAAGGGTTATGCCAGCCATGGTGAATCATGGTCGATGGCGATTGCGCTTCGAATTGGGTCCTTCACACTTTTACGAGAAGAAGGTTCTTCACCCATTCTTATCCTTGATGATATTTTTGCAGAGCTCGACACCGTTCGCCGTGCACAACTAGTTGCAATCACTCACTTAGCTGAGCAAACATTTATTACCGCAGCTGTCGAGAGTGATCTACCTACGGATTTAACAACCGAGCGCTTCTATGTCACACCTGGAAAAGTTTCGCGTGAAGCAGGTGTCGCATGAGCGAAAAAAGAATTGACTTAGCACTTGAGCTCTTCCGTAGTTACAAAACGGGTTTTATTAAAAAAGTTAAACCACCGGTCGCAGAACGCTCATCAACACCAGGTGACCCAACACTTATTAGTGATGTGTTAACAAATCTTGTCTCTGATAGACAGTGGGAATCAGGGCTAGCCGAAGGAAATCTCTTTGCGCAGTGGGAGAAAATTGTTGGAAGTGATATCGCAACGCACACAACACCAATTTCTATTCTTGATGGAGTACTTCTAATCCAATGTTCATCAACGGCATGGGCAACACAATTGCAATCAGTGCACGATCAGTTAGTCGCAACAATCTCATCGAGTGCCCCAGGGGCCCTTGTGGAATCCCTTAAATTCACCGGACCCACAGCACCTTCGTGGAAAAAAGGAATCCGCACAATCCGCGGCGCTCGGGGCCCTCGAGATACTTACGGCTAATAGGTACCCTAACCCCGCGCGAGATCGCTGCCCTAATCCCCACCCTAGGGCTTATCTGAGGTTTACCAATCCTCTTTTCACGATAGGATTTCACCCTGCCGATAAGGAATTTCCCCCTTATGGCGCCGTAGAGGCCAGAAAATGAAATTGAAGGAGTCCACGTGAGCAAAAAAACCGGCGGCTACGACGCCAGTTCGATCACTGTCCTCGAGGGGCTCGCCGCTGTACGTAAACGCCCAGGTATGTATATCGGTTCCACAGGTGAGCGCGGCCTCCACCACTTGGTCTACGAAATCGTTGATAACGCAGTTGATGAGGCGCTGGCCGGATATTGCACCGAAGTAAATGTGACCCTGATGGAAGATGGCTCAGTTCAAGTAGTAGATAACGGTCGCGGAATCCCAGTTGATATCCACCCAGTTGAAAAGAAACCAGCTCTTGAAGTTGTTCTTACAGTTTTGCACGCCGGCGGAAAGTTTGGAGACGGCGGATACTCAGTCTCTGGCGGACTACATGGTGTTGGCGTCTCAGTTGTTAACGCACTCAGCTCGGATCTTTCAGTTGAAGTACACCGCGATGGATTTGTATGGCGTCAAAGTTACAAGATCGGCGTACCTAACACCCCTGTGGCAAAAGGTGAAGAGTCGACTCGTACTGGAACAACTGTGCAGTTTTGGCCAGATGCTGAAATTTTTGAATCTACCGATTTCTCATTTGAGATTCTCTCCACCCGTTTTCGCGAAATGGCATTTCTTAACCGTGGTTTGATTTTAACGTTGACCGATCTTCGCCCAGGACATGTTGATGATAAAGGCGAAGCGCTCGCAGTCCGCTACCAATACCAAGGTGGAATCGCTGACTTTGTAAAACACCTCAACTCAACCCGCGGTGAACAACATAAATCAATCATCTTTATTGAGGCAGAAGATAAGAAACTCAAAATAAGCCTAGAAGTTGCAATGCAATGGAATACTGGATTTTCTGAATCCGTCTACACATTCGCAAATACCATTCACACCCACGAGGGCGGAACCCATGAAGAAGGTTTCCGCACAGCTCTCACCTCAATCGTGAATAAATTTGGCGAAGAGCAAGGTTTCATAAAGAAAAAAGAAGATCGCCTTACCGGAGATGACGTTCGCGAAGGTCTTACTGCAATCGTCTCTGTGAAATTAGCCGAGCCACAATTTGAAGGCCAGACAAAAACAAAACTCGGAAACACTGAAGCAAAGTCGTTTACTCAAAAAGCTGTCAATGAATTTCTTACACAGTGGTTTGAAGCAAACCCTGCAGAAGGTAAAGAAATTGTCCGAAAAAGTATCGATGCAGCGGCAGCGCGTGTAGCTGCGAGAAAAGCACGCGATTTAAGCCGTAATCGTAAAGGTTTGCTTGAGGGGCGCGGTATGCCAGGCAAACTTGCAGATTGCCAATGGACCGATCCATCAAAGTGTGAGCTTTACATTGTCGAAGGTGACTCTGCTGGTGGTTCCACAAAAGGCGGACGCGATTCACGTAACCAAGCAGTACTACCTATCCGCGGAAAAATTCTAAACGTTGAAAAAGCACGCATCGACCGCGTACTTCAAAACAATGAAGTGCAAGCGCTGATTACTGCGCTAGGCACTGGTATCCACGATGACTTTGATGTTCAGAAGCTTCGCTATCACAAAATTATTTTGATGGCAGATGCTGATGTGGACGGTCAGCACATCCGTACACTTTTACTCACACTACTTTTCCGCTTTATGCGTCCTTTGATTGAAAATGGTTATGTGTACTTAGCTGCACCACCTTTGTATAAATTAAAATGGGGTGGCAAAGATCCAGTGGAATACGCATTTAGTGATCGCGAACGCGACGGAATGATCAAGATTGGGCTAGAGGCGGGTAAGCGTCTTCCTAAAGAGGATGGAATCCAACGCTTTAAAGGTCTTGGTGAAATGCCCGCTAAAGAGTTATGGGATACAACCATGGATCCAGAACACCGCGTTCTTGTTCAAGTAACTCTTGAAGATGCAGCAGCCGCTGATGATCTCTTCTCAGTCCTTATGGGTGAAGATGTTGAACAACGTCGCCAATTTATTCAACGTAATGCTAAAGACGTTAGGTTCTTGGATATCTAATGGCTAAAGATAAAGACGAGACTCCAGTAGATCGCACCGGTATGGAAAACCCTGGTGCCGATTTCGATCGCATCGAAACTGTTGATCTCCAAGTTGAGATGGCGCGCAGCTACCTCGACTATGCAATGTCGGTTATTGTCGGACGTGCACTTCCAGATGTTCGTGACGGATTAAAACCAGTTCATCGTCGCGTTTTATATGCAATGTACGACGCTGGTTATCGCCCTGATAAGGGCTATTACAAATCGTCACGTATCGTCGGTGACGTAATGGGTAATTACCACCCACACGGAGATGGCGCGATCTATGACACTGTTGTTCGTTTAGCTCAGTCCTGGTCACTTCGCTATCCACTCGTAGATGGCAATGGAAACTTTGGTTCGCCAGGTAACGATCCTGCCGCAGCAATGCGCTACACAGAAGCACGCCTATCGCCTATCGCGATGGAGATGATGCGCGATATCGATGAAGATACCGTCAACTTTGTCCCTAACTATGACGGCCGATCACAAGAACCCGTAGTTCTCCCAAGTCGCTTCCCTAATCTCCTAGTTAACGGCAGCGCTGGTATCGCAGTTGGTATGGCAACAAATATCCCACCACATAACCTCCGTGAAATTTCACAAGCAGTCTTCTTAGTTCTTGAAAACCCAGATATGCCATCTGAGCAATTACTCAACGAGATGATCAAAATTGTTAAAGCACCAGACTTTCCTACCAAGGCGCTCATTGTTGGCCGCACTGGTATCGAAGAGGCCTATCGCACAGGCCGTGGCTCAATCACTATGCGCGCCGTCGTCAATGTTGAAGAGATTAACAAGCGCACATGTTTGGTAGTTACAGAGCTTCCATACCAAGTTAACCCAGATAACTTAGCGTTAAAAATCGCTGAACTTGTTAAAGATGGAAAGATTAAAGGAATTGCAGATGTTCGCGATGAAGGCAACGAGCGCCTAGGACAACGCCTAGTTATTGTTCTTCAAAATACAGCGATTCCAAAAGTTGTTCTTAATAATCTTTATAAGCAGACACAACTGCAAGATACCTTTGGTGCAAATATGTTGGCGCTAGTCGATGGCGTTCCGCGCACACTACGTCTTGATGAATTCATTAAGTACTACATTGAACATCAAGTTGAAGTCATTGTTCGCCGCACCAAGTACCGCCTTGCCGAAAAAGAGAAGCGCGCACATATCCTCAAGGGCTATCTAAAAGCCCTTGATGCACTCGACGCGGTTATCGCATTAATTCGAGCTTCGACAACACCTGAAGAAGCTCGTACCGGCTTGATGAAACTTCTTGACGTTGATGAGATTCAAGCTAACGCAATCCTTGATATGCAACTGCGTCGCATCGCAGCCCTTGAGCGCCAGAAGATTAACGATGAATACGACGGTCTTATGGCAGATATCGTCGAACTTAATGCGATCTTGGCATCTGAAGCTAAGCAGCGCGAAATTATCAAGACAGAGCTTGAAGAT
>JBILEX010000070.1:0-5459 GCA_044351895.1 Candidatus Planktophila sp. | reverse complement strand
TAACTGCTGGAACAAGACCTGCAACGCGTGCGCGACGTGAAGCACCCTTACCGAATTCGGTACGTGTTGTGCCCTTGATTGATAATTCAGCCATTAAAAAACTCCTAGTTAGAGGGATGCTCTGACCAGGAGTTAAATTCCTTGCCGTCGATAACGGTTTCCTTTATAAACTTTAAGGAGAAACCCTCGCCAGAATGAGGTAAGACTAGCCTGACTTAGCTGTGGCCGTCAAAAAGGCTTGTGACTGAGCCATCTTCGAAGACTTCGCGGATCGCGCGGCCTAGAAGTGGGGCGATTGTGAGCACAGTGAGCTTGTCGAAATGCTTGTCGTCTGCAATCGGCAATGAGTTGGTAACTACGACCTCGACGGCGCGTGATTCCTTTAGGCGCTCAACTGCTGGGCCCGAAAAGACTGCGTGGGTTGCGGCGATGATGACATCCTTTGCGCCACCTTCAAAAAGCGCGTCAACAGCCTTTGTGATTGTGCCTGCGGTATCGATCATGTCATCGATAACGACGCATGTGCGACCTGTTACATCACCAACGACGCGACCTGTTACCGATTCATTAGGAACAAGTGGGTCACGTGTTTTGTGAATAAATGCGATCGGACATCCGCCGAGAAGTTCTGACCAACGCTCTGCAACGCGTACACGTCCCGAGTCAGGTGAAACGATTGTGAGCATTGAACGATCTACTTTGCTGCCAACATAGTTTGCAAGCATTGGAAGAGCGAAGAGATGATCCACTGGACCATCAAAGAAACCTTGAATCTGTGAAGTATGTAGATCGACGACCATCAGACGATCTGCACCTGCTGTTTTGTAGAGGTCGGCCATCAAGCGAGCTGAAATTGGCTCACGTCCACGATGCTTCTTATCTTGACGTGCATATCCATAGAACGGTGCAACAACTGTGATGCGCTTTGCTGATGCGCGCTTGAGGGCATCGACCATGATGAGTTGTTCCATGATCTGCTTATTAACTGGAGCAGCGTGAGATTGAATTACGAATGCATCACAACCACGAACTGATTCTTCAAAGCGAACAAAGATCTCACCATTTGCAAAGTCATATGCTGATGTTGGTGTGAGTGGGATTCCTAACTCTGTTGCTACTGCATCTGCGAGCTCTGGATATCCACGTCCTGAAAAGAGACGCAATCTTTTTTCAGAAGATAATCTGAGTTCGCTCAAAGGAGTTAGCCCTTCTTCTCATCACTATGACGCGAGGCTGCGTCTGCTGATTTTGTACCGGATCGCTTGCGCATGACCCAACCTAATACATTTCTCTGCTTTGCTCTAGCAACCCCGATTGCTCCGGGTGGCACATCCTCTGTGATCACTGAACCTGCGGCGGTGTAAGCGCCATCGCCGATTGTGATTGGGGCAACTAACATGGAATCACTACCAATTCGGACATGATCACCCACCGTGGTGTGATGCTTCTCAACACCGTCATAATTCACAAAAATAGTAGCCGCACCGACATTTGTACCTTCACCGATTGTGGCATCACCAACGTAGGAAAGATGTGGGACTTTAGATCCTTCACCAACGACGGCATTCTTCATCTCAACAAATGCACCAGCTTTAGTCGATGCACCGAGATCAGTTCCTGGACGCAAATATGTAAATGGTCCAACAGCGCCTGTGCAATGAGATTCAATGACGTGAGCACCTGTTGCAACTGTGCAGTCCAGCAAAGTAGTACGAGGTCCAATCACTGTACCGCTTGCCACTGTGCTCTTTCCTGCAATCCATGTGCCAGGCAATAAGGTCACATCACTTGCAACCTGTGCTGTCGAATCAACCCATGTTGTAAGTGGATCAACGATTGTCACACCCGACTTCATTAAACTTTCATTGATCAGATCGCGAAGAAGTGCCGCGCTTTCGGCCAACTGGCTGCGATCGTTAACGCCAAGAACCTCAATAAAATCCTCAATCAATACTGCAGCAATTGAACCGCCATCGTTTCGCAAGATTTCTAGGACATCTGTGAGATATAGCTCGCCTTGTGAGTTATCGTTCTTTAACTTTCCGATCGCCCCTGCAAGCTTTGCGCCATCAAATGCGTATACACCGGAGTTAATTTCATAAATTGCTTTTTCGTTATCGCTAGCATCGCGCTCTTCAACGATGCGCAGTAGGGATCCATCTTCGCTTCGGACAATGCGACCGTAGCCAGTTGGATCTGGATGTTCTGCCGTCATCACTGAAGCAACAAATCCACCCTTCTGATGAACATCTAAAAGTGCTGCCAATGACTGATTAGAAAGCATTGGGGTATCGCCGGCAAGAACAAGGACTGTGCCATTTGGAGTTGCGCCTGCGAGCGCAAGTTGTGTTGCATGTCCGGTGCCGCCGCGATGCTCTTGAAAGACAGTGGTGGCATGAGGTGCGATCTGCTTGACATGCTCTTCAACAAGTTCGCGACCAGCACCCACAACAATGCGAAGATTCTTTGCATTCAATCCATCAACTGCGTGGAGAACATGTCCAAGAAGTGTGCGACCAGAAATCGAGTGAAGCACCTTTGGAATCGAGGATTTCATTCGCGTGCCTTCTCCAGCGGCGAGAACAACCACTGTTTCTAGGCTCATATGTGAAGTCTATCTTGCTCCGCTGGTTCTATCGGCGGGCAATTGAAATTGCTCCGCCACCAGGTATCGATCCTGGACCCTGGGCTTCAAAGGCCCATGTGCTAGCCACTACACAATGGCGGAACCCGTATTCTCCCTCATCGCACAGGGTGCTGGCGACCAGAAGGCGCGAAAGCGTTAGAGAATTTTGGCTCCATGAACTGGTCCGAAGGCTCGAGCAACGCTGCCAACTACGCCACTCGAGGTCAAAGCCACGGCGAGATCTAATCCTGCCTCTTCATCTGCAACCAGAAATGCAACAGTGGGACCTGAGCCAGAGACTATTGCACCAAGTGCTCCATATTCCTGGCCCACATCAAGGACTAGAGATAGCGCAGGACGCAATGTGCATGCCGCGCTCTGTAAATCATTACTTAGTAATGCACCGACAGCTTTGGCATCGCCTGCAAGGAGTGCTTGCATTAACTGATCGCTTATACGCGGCGCAGAGATATCGCGTTCGGCGCGAAGTCGATCGCATTCAGCGTAGACGGCGGGTGTTGAAAGTCCAACGCTAGAAAGCGCCAATACCCAGTGATACGTACCGCGAGAAAGTGCTGACGTTAACTGATCTCCGTGGCCTTGACCGATTGCTGTTCCACCAGTGAGCATGAAAGGGACATCGCTACCAAGAGATGCTGCAAAATCATGTTGCTCATCGCGAGTCATATCTAATTCATAGAGATGATCAATTGCCAAAATTGTTGCGGCAGCATCGGCGCTTCCACCGGCCATGCCTCCTGCGACGGGAATGCTCTTCTTTACTTCGATATGTGCATCAATAGTTAATTCGTATTCGGATGCGATTAGTTGTGCTGCCTTAACTGCTAAGTTTGTGTGATCTGCTGGAACGCCGTGTGTGTGATCACCGGTTATTGAAATACTTATTCCAGATCCTGGCTGACTCTTGGTTACCGTCACATCATCAAAAATTGAGATTGCTTGAAAGACTGAGACGAGATTGTGAAAACCATCGACTTCGCGCGGGCCGACAGATAATTGGAGGTTGACCTTTGCAGGTACACGCACCGTTACGCTCTCTTTAGCCACGACTAGACCTTATTGCTTATTTGGCGATTTTGCAGAAATCTTCAATGGTCAGCGCTTCCCCACGTAAGGTGCCATCGATGCCCACTGATTCAAGGTGCGCCTCCGCAGCAGCAGAACTTCCATACATAGATGACAGAGTTGAGCGGAGCATTTTCCTCCGTTGTGCAAAGGCGAGATCGATGATAGAGAAGACTTTCTTGCGCAAAACTTCATCACCAAGTGGTGAATGGCGAGTAAATCCAACAAGTTTGGAATCAACATTTGGTGCTGGCCAAAAAATTGAACGGGAGACCGAGCCGGCACCAGTGACATTTGCCCACCACGCAGCTTTTACGCTCGGGATTCCGTACTCCTTGCTATTTGGTTTTGCGGCAAGGCGATCCGCAACTTCTGCCTGAACCATCACAACGCCGGTGCGAAGGGTGGGAAAGAATTCAAGGAGATGGAGAAAGACTGGAACGGAAACGTTGTACGGCAAGTTTGCGACTAGGACAGTCGGTGCAACATCAAGTGTGCGAATTGCTAGCGCATCGCTATTGATTACTGTCAGTTCCGATGCACGATCGCTGTGATTGGCAGCAGTTATAGGTAGCTGAGTTGCCAGACGTTGATCAATTTCAATAGCTACAACTGATGATGCTTCTTCAAGGAGTGCCAGAGTGAGCGAACCAAGTCCTGGACCAATTTCCAGTGCGACATCATCTGATTTCACATCTGCTACTCGAACAATTTTGCGACAGACATTTGCATCAATGACAAAGTTTTGTCCTAGTGACTTAGAAGGTTTGAGATCAAGTAGTGCTGCAAGTTCACGAATCTCAGCCGCACCTAAAAGCGTCACAGGGTTGACCCCGCTGCAAATGAGCCGAAGATTCGTTCTGCATTGCGCGAAAGGGCAGTTGCAAACTCAGCGAGATCAGCGTTTCGCTCGGCAGCCATCGCGCGCACGATTGTTGCTATCTGCGCTGGTGAGTTAAGTGAACCTCGGTGCGGCATGGGCGCTAAGAAGGGCGCATCTGTTTCGACCAAGATCTGATCTATCGGAGTGATGGCAAGTGCTTCGCGTAACTGTGGCGCGTTCTTAAATGTGACCGTGCCCGCGAAAGAGAGGATGTATCCCCGCTCAATACATTTCTTAGCCATCTCAACATCTCCAGAAAAGCAATGAAATACAGTCTTCTCTGGTGCGCCAACTTCTGCCAAAACCGCCAAAACATCATCGTGTGAATCTCGATCGTGGATGACGAGTGCTTTTTTGGTTCGCTTGGCTAAATCAATATGCCACTTAAAGGATTCCTGTTGGCGTGCACGAAGTTCTGGTGGTGTGCGAAAGTAATCAAGACCGGTTTCACCAATAGCACGCACACGTGGTTGCTGAGCAAGTGATTCGATAATTGCCCAATCTGCTTCGAGGTCTTCAACTACGGGTGCTTCGTTAGGATGAAGTGCAACAGCTGCGAGAACTTGTCCATCATAGAGCGCAGCTAAATTTGCACCCCATTGTGATTGCTCTGCCGAATATCCCACCTGAACAATGCGATCAATCCCTGCTGCAGCGGCATCGTCGATCACTTGGCGAACTTCAGGAGAATCAAAATTTGTATTTGCCACGATCTCGATATGTGCATGAGCATCAACGCAAGGAACTGGCAGCGGCTGCGGAGCTGGAGCTAGTTGACGATCGATATCGCGATTGTGGCGATCGGCCATAGGTGTATTTACTCTTTAATCTCAAGACGTGGAAAGAGCACGGGAGTCTTTGTCA
>JBILEX010000103.1:0-3851 GCA_044351895.1 Candidatus Planktophila sp. | reverse complement strand
AGATCCAGTCCTGCTTCGCGTAGTGCTTGTTCTGCCCCACTAATTACTTGTGCGAAGTACCAACGTGAAATATATGGCGCAACGATTCCTACGCTATTTGTACGAAGGGGCGTCGCCTTACTGGCATCAGATTCGATCGGGTATCCCAGAGATTCTGCGGCATCAATAATCTTCTTGCGCGTCTCAGGATTGACGTGGTGGAGACCACGAAGTGCCCGCGAAACCGTTGCAATCGAAACTCCGGAGAGAGCCGCAATCTCTTTGATTCCTGCCACGTTGCGCCCCTAGATGATCCTTGTGGTTCTTGGTCAGTTGCGACTGTAAAAAAACTGCAACAACTGTAAAAGTATCGCCAGATTCTGCAAATATCAAGAGGCGAGCGCTAAGCGGGGAAGGCTACCCCCGTGCTTGAGTGGCAGTCGTATCCGTTGGGGTTCTTTGCGAGGTATTTCTGGTGATACTCCTCGGCAAGAAAATACTCCATCCCTTCAGCGCTCTTTATCTCAGTGACAATCTGATCAAGACCGGCAGAGGTCAACGCACCTTGATAGCGATCACGAGATGTCAGCGCCGTCGCCAACTGTTGATCATCTGCGGTGTAGATCGCACTTCGATATTGTGTGCCGATATCTCCGCCTTGAGCGTTAAGAGATGTGGGATCGTGCATCACCCAGAACTCTTCGAGCAAACGGCTATAAGAAATCAGCGATGGATCAAAGGTAACCGCCACCATTTCGGCATGACCAGTTAAACCGGTGCACACCTGCTCGTAACTCGGAGCGGATGTACTTCCACCCATATAACCGACCGAAGTCTGGATAACCCCATCGAGCATCCAGAATCTACGCTCAGCTCCCCAGAAACAGCCGGTAGCAAAATATGCGATCTCTTGTGTAGCGCTCATGGCGTAAGTCTTTCATGATTGATAAGAACTTTCATCACGTAAACTAGCCACACCTGCGCCCCCGTAGCTCAGGGGATAGAGCACCGCCCTCCGGAGGCGGGTGCACAGGTTCGATTCCTGTCGGGGGCACCACTGATCTGTACTGATCTGCACTCATCTAAGTGTGAAGCGCGACCTATATCACTCTGAAATACGAAATCTTTTTCACTACCTTCTTGTTTAAGAGAGTAATACGCGAGAGAATACGTGTTCCGCCAGATGATTTCACATCGTATGGCCACGCATATATGAAGGAGAGATCATGGATTGGCGACATCAATCAGCATGCCGCGATGAAGACCCTGAACTCTTCTTCCCAGTTGGTAATACCGGCCCTGCGATCACCCAGATCGAAGAGGCGAAGAAGGTCTGTAACCGTTGCATCGTGCGTGAAGCCTGTCTCTCCTGGGCCCTAGAAAGCGGTCAAGATGCAGGAGTATGGGGCGGACTTTCAGAAGATGAGCGCCGTGCCCTTAAGCGTCGCGCAGCGCGTAACCGTGCTCGCTCCATGGAGCCACACAACTAATCTCCCTTAAGTAATCTTCCTTAAATCGGGAAGGTAAGGCGAGCTGTTGTTCCACGTTCTGTAGATTCCAAAACCAATTCGCCTTTGAGTTCATTTTCGGTCAGGGTTCTCACAATTTGTAGCCCCAAATTAGATGATGTCGTCAGATCAAATCCCTTGGGCAGACCCACTCCGTTATCGATGATTGAAATCTCTGCAGAGTTGGCACTTCGCTCAAGAAGAATTTCGAGCGAGCTGCCGCCATTTTCTAGGCCGTGCTCTAATGCATTGTGAATGAGCTCGGTAACTACGAGAGCTAGTGGTGTTGCAATCGCAGGATCGAGTGAACCTAATTGGCCGCTACGAGTAATTACCAACTCATTCATCCGCGAACTCAAATCAAGTGAGTGCGAGACCAAACGATCTAGGACGTCATCAAATGCCACAGATGCATCGGCACCTGAAGAGAGTGTCTCGTGCACTAAAGCAATGGATGCGATGCGCCGTACAGCTTCGTTAAGTGCGGCACTGGCCGCGGGATCATCAATGCGACGAGCCTGTAAGCGCAGCAGGGCCGATACGGTCTGCAAGTTGTTTTTTACACGGTGGTGAATCTCGCGAATAGTTGCATCTTTGGTAACAAGTTCGCGCTCACGCCTTCTGAGTTCTGTCACGTTCTGCATGAGCACTAGCGCACCAATTCGATCGCTGCCTTGAAGGAGAGGGAGAACAAGAAGTTCAACCGTGCCTCCACTGTTCTCCATCTCAACTCGCCTGATCACTCGCCCGGAGAGTTGTACTCGTAGCGCTTCTTCATGCGCCTGGCTTTGTGGTGTTGCAATCTGTTCTGCAACTTCAGTCAATAAGAGACCTTCGAGTGCGCTATTCCAACTTAAACGGCCGAATGCAGATCGCGCATTAGGGCTTGCATAGGTGATTACTCCGTTGACATCTAAACGAAGTAATCCATCTCCAACACGTGGTGCCGGATCAAAGAACGAATTTGCATGCTCATACGGGAAATTTCCCTCTGCTGCCATGCGATAGAGCTGATGTGCAATTTCACGATAGTTAAGTTCCAAGCGAGAAGGCTGACGCATGAGTTCTGAATCTCGATGGCGAGAGATAACAGCAATGACTTCACCTTCATATAGCACCGGCGTTGTCTCTTCCTTAATCAAGAGATCGCCAACTTTCTCTGGAACTGTGTCGCGAATAATCTCAGCGCTGGAAAGTGCCTGATCAATGTGTGGGCGTTGACCCCAGCCAATCTCTTGACCTAAGACATCATGTGCAAAAACAGTCGCGGCCGTCATCGGGCGAATATGTGCGATAGCAACATACCCCGTTGGCCAACTCTTCATATCTTTGCGAAGCGGAACCCACAAAATCAGATCTGCAAAGGAAAGATCGGAAAGCAACTGCCAATCTGCAACGAGTTCACGCAAACGATAAATCTGGGGTGGAGTCAGTGGGCTCTTGCCTTGAATAAATTCCTCGATAGTTGGCATTACTTTTTCCAACTAGGCAACATGGAAGCGACTTCTTGAATGGCAAACCATGTGAGATCTTCACCATCTGGAGAAACTAGGAAGATGCAAGCAATCCATTCGAGGGCAATAGGTTGATCGATTGAGATGCTATCTGCACCCATCTCTTTGATTAAGGTATCTGGGACCTCAACTGCTAGTACATAACCTTGCCCCGCTTCGCGCAGTTCAAGTGATTCATCGGCAGCCAACATTGAGAGGATAAATTCGTGCTCTTCTTCGCCGAGATCGCTATGGGTTGTGATGAACTCTGGTGTTGGAGCGAAGAGGGTAGGAATTGCGATCGATTCACTCTGAAGAAGGCCTTCAATCTCATCAACTGAAACCCCTACATAGCTGCGCATATTGCTAAGGGTACAAGGTGTACGGCTATTGAGTAAGTTCGAGCGCTAATGCTGCAATAGATCGCCTGAGTGCGCCTCTGGAATTACCCTCGATGAGAATTGAGCGATCTTGGCTAGCGCTACTGACGCTTCGAAGATCGAGAGGAAGAATTCGTAGCGCGTGAGGTTTCGTTGCAGATACAACTGATAGAAAGTTCTCTTCCTGCGCATCCCCTTTTTTCCCAGGGACACGCTTTGTTAAAAGATGTGTGATCCGACCCCGAATTGTCATCTGTGGGAGCGAAATTGAAATCTCTCGCAAGGCACGTGCGCTTACTGGGCTAGGCGACGAGAAGATCCACAAATCATCGGCTGATTCCAAGATCCACGTTGAAAAGACGCTATCCCAGCGACGGTCTAGTGCGGAGTGCTCGGAGAATGCAATGAGACCAAGATCAATCAAAATGAAATCAACGTCGTGGCTTGCATCAAGAATCAGCTCTACTGCCGTTGATGCATTGTGGTGGGTA
>JBILEX010000069.1:0-5502 GCA_044351895.1 Candidatus Planktophila sp. | reverse complement strand
CCTTATTGACTGTGTACTGAATCTTGAAAGGCTTCTTGCTTACGATCTTGTAGGTACCGAATGCGGTGTTATCTACAAGTGTTGCCTTGTTGTTGTAGTAAGTAAATCCAACGTTTGCAAGGTAGTTAACGTCAGTGTTGAACGTAAGGTTCATGTTTGAAACGCTTGGGTTCAAGCCTGTCAAAGCATTACTTTGTACGATTTGTACTGTGGTCTTTGCTGCTGCGTTAGCTGGGCTAAGCAGACCGAAAGCAAGACCAGCCGTTGCAGCTGTAGCAATTGCTACGCGTGCGACACGGTTTAGCTTCATAGTTCCTCCTAGAGGGGTTATTAGATGGATGTGAAGAGTCGACCTACCTCACAGCCATCTTTGGGTGGGCAAAGTCTGCCGTAGGCCTCAGTAATAGGCAATTGGCTCAGATAACGATTAGGCCACGATTACGCGGGTAAGGGTGCCCGAAGGGAGCTGGGCTAAGGGTGATTTATTTGGCTGAACCTGCTGCGCCTGCTGCGCGGGCCTTATCTATCGCCTCAGTGGTTAAGACTCTGATCGCATAGAGAAAGAGGAGGAATCCCAGAGCTGCGCCGACAAAGTAGACCGATCGAAATGCCATCTCACGTCCGAAAGGTCCTTCGAGGGCGGCTACCAATCCTCCACCGAGCAGGGTGCCGATTGGAATAGTTCCCCAGGCAAAGAATCGATAGACGCTGTTTACGCGGCCCAAAAGATTTGTGGGAATCAGACTCTGTCGAAGCGAGACGGTAACAACGTTCCATAGGACTGCAGTGAAAGTTTCAATAACCACGAGCACCCAGACGACATACCACTGGGAGGAAAATCCAATGAGCAACGTTCCGAATGGCATCACAAAAAGTGCTAACGCCAGTGAACGTCCACTTCCAATCTTTTCAGAGACTTTGGGACCGAGCAGTCCGCCGAGAATTCCTCCGACGGCGGCAGCTGTGCCAAGAACAGCAAAGATAAAGACGGTTGTATCAAGCACTTCTTGCGCAAAGAGGATAAAGACTGCACCGGTAAGTGAGGCAATTCCATTGAGTAATCCAAGGATGATTGCCATTGGGCGTAGCAGCGTATGACTCCAGAGCCAGGAGAAACCTTCTTTGATTTCGGCGCGGAAATTAATGGGGCCGGATTTTGCCTCGGGTGAAAAACTCTTCACCGTCGGTTTCATACTTGCAATCAGTGCTGCTGCAACGAAAAAGGTTGCGGCGTCAACAAAAAATGGCAAGAAGATCGCAATCGCGATTATGAAACTTCCAAGGGGTGGGCCAATAAATGAGTTGGTTAAAGATTCAGCCGACCACATACGACCGTTGGCCTTCTCTAAATCCTTATCTTCAACAACTGCTGGCATCAAGGTTTGAGCGCTGTTATCGCGCAAAACTTCAGCTAGGCCAAAGAGGAAAGCTGTCACGAGGATGACTGAGTAGAGTGTGTAATTGGTCTCCAGATTTGTTAGAGAAGTTAACTCGTTTAGCGATGGAAGAGAATCTCGCTCGAGGTAGACGAAGATACCTACGGCTATGGTGAGCAATCCGCGCACACTATCCATCGCAACAATGATTCGCTTGCGATTAAAGCGATCGGTAATCACTCCAGCATGCAAAGTGAAGATGAGCCATGGGAGGCGTGAAACTACGGCGGAGAGAGCGATAAGAAGTGGTGATCTTGTGACCGCTGATGCCAGCCATGGGTAAGCGATAGAGACAATTCCGTCGCCCAAGTTTGAGACTGTGGTGGCACTCCACAACTTCCAATATGAAGCTCCGAGTTTAGTCTTTACTTTCGACGACTTCACTGTGATCTCCTTGGCTTGTCTGATTACCTAAACGATAAACAAATGTGAATGCAGATAGTGAGATCAGAGTAGTTGCGATGCCGCCGATGATCAAAGGTAATCGCAGGCCGCTTTTTGCGATTACTCCCCCGAGGAATGCGCCAATAGGCATTACTCCCCAGACGAAGGTGCGTCGGGCACCGTGTATGCGGCCATATAACTCTGATGGGATAAGTACTTGATAGCAAGACATCAACAAGATGTTCCAGTTGGTTATGAAGAAGGCAGAGATAAAACCAATAGATCCAAAGACCCAGAAATTGGGGGCGAGACCTTGGAAGAGAACTGTTATCGATGAGATGAAGATAGCTACCGCGAGAACTGCGCCGCGTCCGAATTTCTTCGACAGCGTTGTTGTCAGAATTCCGCCCAAGACCGCCCCTGATCCAGCACCAGCCAGAAGCACGCCAAAGTACTGAGTTGGAAGGTCCAGTGTTTCTGTAATAAAGAGAATGAGCGTTGATGTAGAGAGTGAGTAGAAGAATCCCAAAGAAGTCGTCGTGGCAACTAAACGTCTTAACGGTCTGTCATTCCAGAGATAATTGAGACCAAATTTGATATCACTGAAAAATGACTTCTTCTCTTCATCTGTGTCGACTGCCGAGGATCCTCGTGAGATCAGATGTGCTGGAATCATCAGCACGAAAATGGCAGCGATAAGGAATCCAAGGCTATTGAGGACAAAGGGAAGAACAATCGCCGATGCGTAGAGGAATCCACTCAGTGGCGCTCCAATAAAGTTCTGAATCACCGTCTCGGCAATATTCAGGCGCGAATTAGCCTTCTCGAAATTCTTCTTCTCAAGGATGACGGGAATTAAAGATTGTGTGGCTGTATCTGTTGCAACCTCGCATGTACCAATCAGAAAAGTTGCCAGAAGAAGCCAGTAGATCGTGATCGTATCTGTCGAGATTGCGAGGGCAACAAGACCGGCGGCGATAAACCGCATTGAATTGGTGAAGGTAATCAAGAGCCGCTTATCTGTGCGATCGACGATCAGACCGATTGGGATTGCAAAGAGCAGCCAAGGCAACATCACAAATGCGCTCAGCAGTGAGATAAGTACAGGATCTTTTGTGAGCGAGATCGCGAGCAGCGGTGCTGCAACAGCCAAAAGTCCATCTGAAAGGTTGCTGATAACACTTGCGCTAAAGAGTCGGTTAAATGCTGGTCCTAATTTCTCAGACATCTACTTGAGTACCCACTGGATTCCATCCGCCAGGAATCATCTCTTGGGCTTCATCTGGTCCCCATGTACCTTCGAAATATGGATGAACGCGGGTCGGTGATTTCAAAATATCTTCCAGGATTTTCCACGAGTGCAGAACTGCATCAATGCGTGTAAATCTAAAGTGATCTCCCAGCATTGCAGCGCGCAATAGGCGCTCATATGGACCTTGGCGGTCACCAAACTCAGTTACGAATTCAACGGTGAGATCGATTTCCTCTGTCGTTAACTTTGTTCCAGGTTTTTTGGCAAGTAGCGAAATATCGACGCCATCTTTTGCGCCAAGACGGAAACGCACTGCGTTTGGATTTCCTCGACCAAATAGTTCACGCGGTGGCTTCTTAAATTCAACTAGTACTTCGAGGACGGTCTCAGGCATTTTCTTGCCGGTACGCATATAAATAGGTACACCAGCCCAGCGCCAGTTATCAATAAAGACTTTCATTGCAACGAATGTCTCGGTATCTGAGTTTGCGGCAACGCCTTCTTCGTCGAGGTAACCAACATACTGGCCGCGAATGACATCATCTGCCTTGATATCACGGATTGCCGAGAGCACCTTAATCTTCTCGTTCTGCATATCTTCTGAACTAATGCTGATCGGTGGCTCCATAGTAAGCATGGTGAGCACCTGCAAAATGTGGTTTTGTAATACATCTCGCGTTGCACCTACGCCGTCATAGAACTTGCCACGACCTTCGATGCCAAAGTTTTCAGCCATAGTGATCTGAATATTGGATACGTAGTTGCGGTTCCAGACAGGCTCAAAGAGAGTGTTTGCAAAGCGGAAAACCAAGAGATCTTCCACCGCTTCTTTGCCTAGATAATGATCGATGCGGTAAATCTGATCTTCCGGCAATACTTGCTTGAGTTCGCTATCAAGTTGGATCGCAGATTGCAGATCACGACCAAATGGTTTTTCTACGACAACGCGCGCCTTCTTGGTAATGCCAACACTGGCAAGCCCTTGAGTGATCTTCGCAAAATGCTCTGGGGCGATCGCCAGGTAGATAACAGGTAACTTAAAATCCTTTATCAGCTCTGCTAGTTGAACAAAGGTCTCTGGGTTTTCATAGTCGCCCACAAGCAACTGCATCTCGTTCAGGAGCTTGCCCAGAACCTTCTCATCAGCATCAGGCTTACGTACACGGATAGCCGCTTCGACATTTTCACGAAAAACATCTTGCGTCCACTTTGATGAGGCAACTCCGAAAATCTCTACATCAAGTTCGTTGAGTTCTTCCAAATCATAAAGTGCTGGGAAAAGTTTCTTCTTCGCCAAATCTCCGGTCGCGCCAAATAGAACTAAAGCATCAGCTTTCATTCAATTACGCCTTGTCTGACTTATTAGTTGGCTTCTCGTTATGTCCACCAAATTTGTAGCGCATCGCGCTCAAGACTCTGTTAGCAAACTCATCATTGTTTCGTGATGCAAAACGTGCATAGAGAGATGCGCTCAAAACGTGAGCAGGAATTCCTGCCTCAATTGCAGCTTGTACGGTCCAGCGACCTTCTCCGCTATCGCTTACCTCTGTTGAGTACTCAGTAAGTTCTTCAGATTCAACGAGCGCTTGTGCGGTGAGATCAAGTAGCCACGATGCAACAACTGATCCACGACGCCAGACTTCTGTAATCGCTGGAATATCTAAATCGTATGCCGGTGTCATCTCATCTGCTGCTTCAAAGATTGCAAGACCTTCAGCAAATGCTGCCATCATGCCGTATTCAATTCCGTTGTGAATCATCTTTACGAAGTGGCCAGATCCAACTGGGCCACAGTGCAAGTATCCGTATTCAGCTTGCGCTGGTTCACCTGTACGGCCTGGAGTGCGCTCTGCGGATTCAACACCGGGGCAGAGGGCTTTAAATATTGGATCAAGTCCAGCGACAACTTTCGCATCGCCACCAATCATCAATGAATAACCGCGCTCTAGTCCGTAGACACCACCAGATGTGCCGACATCAACAAAGTTGATTCCCTTTTCTGCCAGCAGTGCTGCATTCTTTAAATCATTTTTATAGTAACTATTTCCACCATCAATTATCGTGTCGCCCTTTTCAAGATGCTCTGCCATTGCAGCAATTGTTGAATCGGTGACGGAGGCTGGAACCATCATCCAAATTGTTCGAGGTGCTGTGAGTTTTGCGGCTAGATCAGCCATATCTTTTGCACCGATAGCTCCCTCTGCGGCCAAGGTAGCGACTGCTTCTGTGCTGACGTCATAGACAGCGGAGGTAATTGAATGACGAGAGAGGCGGCGAACGATATTGGCGCCCATTCTTCCAAGGCCGACCATTCCAAAATACACGTTCTGGCTCATATCCTCATACCCTCTTTCGACATTACATGTGAAGTCTAATCTAATTACTCGGTAAAAAATGCATCCGTGTCAACGATGAGACGCGTGTGATCTG
>JBILEX010000066.1:0-5784 GCA_044351895.1 Candidatus Planktophila sp. | reverse complement strand
TGGCGAAGTTCTTCGAGGGAAAGAGCGGTATCCATGGTCTAACTCTAGCAAGAGCGTTATGACTAAATGTGTCGAGGAGCACCGATCCATTTGAAGTACTCACCGGTGATTACAACACGGAGATTTCGAGAGCGATCAGGAGTTACTTTCAGATGTTGAGCAATGCGAGCAACAATTTGTTCCACTGATTTTTCGCTGACAAATCTCACCTTGGCGATCTCAGAATTACTTAACCCTTGCGCGACTAGACGTAGAGTTGCCATTTGAATGTCCGTGAAGTCACTCAAGACAGTCAGAAATGCGTTTTCATGTAGTGAGGCGTGGACTCTGACCCACTGCGCACTTGAATTTATAGAAGAAGATTCTAGGGACTGGTTTATTGCAAAATTCAAAACTGCTAAATCTGCGACAGATCTCTTGAGAACAATCTGAACACCCTTTGGAAGAGCCTTTTCAGAGACGCCCAATAGGCGAAGATCTGGACAGGCCGTCGTAAGGATTACGCCAAGATTGGGGTTAGTTTTCCGAAAAGATTTAATGATCTCAACAGCATCCGTGTTTGCAAAGGTTAGATCAATAATCAGTACTTCAGGTTGCAACGATCTAAATGTGTTTTCGGCAGTTAATTTATTGCTTGCTTCCCCAACAACATTCACTCCATGAAGTCGTAGCGCTGCACTCAGCGTGGTTAACTCAAAAGTGTCATCACTCGCAATCATTACGCGTGTTAACGCAGCAGAAGTCATGATTGAAGGTATCGCGCTTCTGCTATTCATGATGGATTAATTAATCATCTAAATGATTTTTCTAATCACATCTGGAATATTTGCAATGATTTGTGTTGCCGAGATTGGGGCATCCCTAGATGCGAGTAGTGCTGCAGAGTTATGAATGAATGCTGCACTTGCTGCGACTTCACTCAATCTATCTCTATCGTTAAGAATTTCAATGTAATTCGTTGCAACGAGCGCACCAATGATTCCAGCAAGTACATCGCCAGAACCTGCAGTAGCTAACCATGAAGTGGAAACTGGTAGTTCAATAATCGATGCACCATCTGCTACTACGGTATGCGAGCCTTTAAGCAAGACCACAACGTTGAGTTTTTCTGATGCTAGAACAGCCCATTTCTTTGGATTGCCTTCAATTGCTTCAGAAGTAACCGTAATTCCGCGCTGGGTAAGTAATCGGGTAAGCTCACCTGCGTGTGGTGTAATCAATGTAGGTTGATCAAACTTTCCAGCAAGATGAAGCGCTCCTGCATCAAGAATTGTGGGAACACTCTGCTTCGACAAGAGTGAGAACCATCGATGACGTAACCATGTTGTGACATCGCTATATCGCTTGCTATCTATTCCAGAGCCGGCGAGCCATGCAGTTACTGCACCTGGCTGCACAACTACCTCTGGATTTGAGTGAAGAACGAGATGTGCAAGTCCGGAATCACTATGGAATCGGATCATGCCCAAGCCAGTTGCTGAAGCGCTTGCAGTCGTTAGAACTGCTGCACCGGGAAACTTCGCAGAACCGGTGATGATGCCTAATACTCCACGGGAGTATTTGTTATCCAACTCGCTTGGAATAATGATGCAACTTTTAACGTCGCGGGCTCTCCAGGTTCGTGTGCTCATGCAACAACTCTAACTCTGCAATCAATGAAGTGCTAAATCTGCATCTCCATGAATCCAGCGCGTGAACGTAACATCCAAAGATTGACTCACTGGGCTAGCACAATGAGGGCCAGCACTCCACGAAAGAGAAGGATTTATAGGTGCAAGTCGAATCAGTTGATCATCTTCGCCACAACGTGCACGGATAGTGAGTGCGTCAGTTGTTCGACTCGCACGAACAGTTACTTGCTTTCCCATCCACTGAGGCACCGGCGCTAATGACCAATCAGAATTTTCGGACGTCACTACCGCGCCGACTTGAGGAAAACCATCTGCGCTCTCGACTCCAGCTTTAATCCAATGCTGACTATCGCTGTAAACAATAATTCCAGCTTGATCAAATTGCCCTGAGTAATCTAGAACAAAGGTAACTTCCATAGATGTGTTTACTGGGAAATCAATTAAGAGTGCATGACCGGAATCGTGAACAAAACCATAGGAAGTATTTCTCCAGAAGTCACTTTCATGAACAGTAGTAACTTTTAGATGACCGTTCTCTTGCAACGCGCTCACCGGTGGATTTAGCCACACACCTTGATCCCAGGAAATCTCTTTCATTGTTTGATCTTACAGACGTCAACTTTTCATGGCACTATTGGGCCATGCGTATCGCCGTATTCTGTTCAGCATCAACGAAGATAGATGACAAGTATGTTGATTTTGCCTTTGAGGTAGGAAAGGCGATCGCCGAACAAGGCTGGGATGTTGCGTGGGGCGGGGGAACGCTCTCCATGATGGGTTCTGTATCTCGCGGTGCTCGTAGCGTTGGGGGCAAGACTTTTGGCGTGATTCCTCAAAAACTCGTAGGCAAGGAATTTGCTGACGAGGAAGCAACTGAACTGTTTATCACCGAGTCAATGCGATCACGCAAGGCGATGCTAGAAGATCTTTCTAATGGATTTTTAATCTTGCCTGGTGGGCTTGGCACTATGGAAGAGTTCATGGAGATCTGGGTTGCACGTCATCTTGGATATCATCAAAAACCAATAGTTGTCTGCGATCCTTTTGGCTTCTATAAAGATTTACACACGTTTTTACATTCACTGAAGAGCGAAAAGTTCATCAATGATGCCCACGATGATCTAGTGACGTGGGTAAGCGATATTCCAGCGGCGCTACAAGCATTTCAGCTCTCCATGAAGCCACCGAACCTCATCTAAGTGGGGGTCTAGGCCAAACCTGGATCCTATATTGTGGGGTGAAAATCCTATATTTTCTCCCGCAATTCCATTGACACACCTTCGGCTCGCACCTACCTTTACCGCATGAGCTCAAAGACGGTTGTTGGTGCACCGCTGCGCGGATTTAAATCGATCCTCGAGGGCAAATACTTTGCTTGGATCTTGCTTGCTCCAAGCCTTGTCTTGGTTATTGCCTTTATCTTCTACCCACTCTATCGAGGCATCTACTTAAGCTTTACTCGAACAGTTTTACTCGAAGGTCCCGATTCAACATTCATTGGTCTTGAAAACTTCAGGCAGATGTTTAAGGACTCCCTATTCCTCTTAGCGGCAAAAAACACTCTGACCTTTATGGTCGTTGGTTTGATTACACAACTGGCTGTTGGTCTTGGTGCAGCGATGCTATTGAGCCAAGATCGTAAGTACATTGGTCTTATTAGAGTGCTAGTCGTTCTGCCTTGGTTTACGCCTCCAGTTGTGACTGCTTACATGTGGCGCTTTATTCTTGATCAGAATTCAGGTGTTTTGATTAAAATGCTGGACGGAATAGGTATCTCCTTTGGGCCGGCAGGTCTATGGAGCAATCCCGAACTTGCGATCTACGCCGTTCTCTTTGTGGATCTTTGGGCTTCTTATCCATTCTTTATGCTCTTCTTACTTGCAGCGATCCAAGGAATTCCTAAGGATATGAGAGAGTCAACTGCAGTAGATGGCGCAAATAGTTGGCAACATTTTAGATATGTAGTTCTACCGTTGATTTCTCCAGTGATTGTCGTTTCATCAATTCTGGGTGTGATTCACCTGATTAATTCACCGACCTTGGTCTTGCTTATGACGAATGGTGGGCCAGGAGATGCCACCACAGTGCTCCCACTTCTTGCATTCCAGGTTGCTTTCTTGAGTTATGACTTTGGTTATTCCTCAGCTATCTCAGTAGCCGTCTTAGCTGCAATTGCTGGCTTTGCCATGGTCTATATCCGCTTTGCTCGTTTTGGAAAGGAAGATTGATGTCTGCCGCCAAGAATAAGAAACGACCGATTTCATACCACCTTGTCAATTTTGGCATCGGCTTTTTGGCACTCTTTGCGATTCTTCCGATCATTTGGACTTTCTATACATCGCTGCGAACAAATGTGGATATCAATAAGTTTCCAACAAAGATTGGCCTCTCTAATTTAAGTTTTGATGCCTATTTAGGAGTCTGGAGAGATACCAACTTTCCAATGCTGATGAAAAATAGTCTTATCGTCAGCACAATGACTGTGATTATCAGTTTGTCCCTAGGTACATTCGCTGGTTACGCGCTATCAAGAAGTAAATTCCGCGGGCGACAAGGCGTGCTCTTGGTGTACCTAGCGATTCGGTTAGTCCCTGGTGTCTTACTACTGATCCCTATGTACCTCTTTATGAATAGATTAGGTCTTCTCGTTAGCTTCGTCGGTTTAACTCTTGCGTATACGACCTTTACATTGCCGGCAACGATCTGGTTGATGAAAGGTTTCTTTGATTCCCTGCCACCAGATCTAGAGAACGCTGCTCGCATCGATGGCTGCTCGCGCATGGGTGCAATGTGGCGTATTTCGATTCCGCTAGTACTTCCTGGCCTCGCTGCAACGGGCACTTTAACTGCCATCACCGCCTGGAACGATGTCCTCTTTGCCATGCTCCTTACATCATCCGATCGCACCAGAACCTGGCCTGTTGGCTTGCGCGAGATGATCGGGGAGTTCCAGCTTCCATGGGAGGCGCTGACAGCCACCTCAATTTTGAGCCTCTTACCTGTGGTTATCGGATTCGCCTTGGTAGGGCGCAAGATGGTCGCTGGAATCACCGCTGGAAGCCTCAAGGATTAGTCTTTTCTTCCACTTTTCCGATCCTATAGGTTTCTAGAAAATCCTATATTTTCCCCCAAATTTGCTTGACGTTCATCTGGAGTGTTACTAACCTCACTCCAAGCCTTACAACGGGTGGGGCCACGCTTAGAAAGTTGATATATATGCAGGACTTTATCGGCAATCTTTCCCGCAGAACTCTCTTTAAGATCAGCGCCATCGCTGGCGCAGTAGCTTCAGTGGGATCTTCTACAACCTCAGCATTTGCCGCTCGTGTCAATAAAAAGGGCACCGGCAAGATGACGTACTGGAACCACTTCACTGGTGCTCCAGAGCGCGCAGCTTTTGCTGAGACAACTGAGGCATTTAAGAAGGCTTCACCAGCAATCGAAGCTGATATTCAGACAGTTACTAACGATGACTGGATGGCTAAGTACATCGCATCAACAACAGCAAAGAGTGGTCCAGATGCTGTGATGATCGATGTCAGCCGCTTCACCGACATGCAACGCATCGGTGGATTGCGCGATATCACAACCTACAACAAGCAGTGGCCAGGTGCCGAATCTGTTGCAGGAGATACCAAAGCATTCACGGCTAACCGTAAGGTCTATGGCGTTCCATTCTTTACATTCATCGACTGGACTTATTACCGCAAAGACTTCTTTGAGGCTGCTGGCATTAAGAAAGAACCAACAACTCTCGAAGAGTTCCGTGCTGCTGCAATTGCATGTACCAACCCAAGTAAGGGTCAGTACGGATTTGCAATGCGCGGTGGATCAGGTGGCGGTGGATTTATCGTCAACGTCCTGCATGCATACAACGGTTCACTCATCTCACCTTCATTTAAGGCAACTTTGTCACTTGATGCTGCAGTTGAAGCGATGCGTTTCTGGGTTAACTTGGCGGTTAAAGATAAGGCAGTTGTTCCAACTGTTGCGACAGATGGTTACGCGCAGATCTTTAGCAATTTCTACACTGGCAAAGCCGCGATGGTCATGCACCATGGTGGAAGCTTTATCGATGTAGGCAAGAATCTAAAGTACGGAACTGAAGTTATGACACTTGCGCGACCAAAGGGTCCAAAAGATCAGCTCGGTT
>JBILEX010000065.1:0-5831 GCA_044351895.1 Candidatus Planktophila sp. | reverse complement strand
TTTATCGCTCTGAACAATTAGCGGCCCATTAGTCATCCAGGAGATCCTTGATCAGGGCATGCAATAAGGCTGTTCGCGGTTCAAGCGATGCGGCACTAACCCATTCGTGTGGTGCGTGCGCTCCATGCCCAACAGCGCCGAGACCATCTAGAACTTGAGCACCCGCTGCAGCTGCAATATTTCCATCACTTGCACCGCCAACCTGAGCGCTTCCAAGTGGAGGCATACCAATACTGGCTGCGACTTTTTCAATGCGCTCATACAGTGCAGCAGATGACGAAGGTTGTAGTGGCGGTCTATTGATTCCACCCGTTACTTCAATACGAGCACCCGGATGAACTGGTCTAATTGTTGTGACCGCAGCATGTACGCGCTCTAGTTCGGCAGTCGAGAATGAACGAGCATCAATTTCGAGGACTGCATAATCTGGAACTGTGTTGGTTGTCTTTCCTGAATGAAGGACAGTTGGAACAACCGTTGTTCCATGTTCTGAATTCCCTAAGGATGCAAGGCTGAGAATTACGTGAGCAATCTCAGTTGTTGCATTAACTCCCCTTTCAGGCTCTAGCCCCGCATGTGAAGCAAGGCCATGTACATGCACCTGATACATCGAAGTTCCCTTGCGACCGGTCTTTACCTTGCCATCAAGAGAGGCTTCAAGAACTAACACTGCCTTGGAATTTTCCGCGAGTTCGACAATCAGTTTGCGCGATGTGTGGCTACCTGTCTCCTCATCCGTAGTTGCAATCAGTGCAACTGATCCTTCAATTCCTTTGAGTGCATAGAGAGCTTGCAAGAAACCAGCCTTCATATCGAAGACGCCAGGCCCGCGAACAACATCGCCATTTACTCCCCATAAAGGTTGATATGAACCATGCGGCCAGACAGTATCAAGATGAGCAAGGAGAACAATGTCAGGATTTTGTGCACCCCACCAGAAAACAGGACGGCCTTCGATCTCTTTTATTTCTGCAGGTGTGCCAAGAACACGTGTTGCGATATCACTTGCTAAGCGAACAACGCTGCGGCAGGCATCAATATCTTCGGTAGGGGATTCACACCGAACTAGCGCTTCGAGGGCTGCCAACATGGGTGTAAGTCTGCCGTATTCGCTTGCATTCTCGCTCGTCATAGCGAAGCCACCCCCGTTATTCGAGCGATTCTAAAGGTTGTTATATCTCCGGTTGCATGATCGCGCGCCAGAAGTGAGCCTGCTGAGAGCTTAAGCGGGTCAATGATGCGATGAGAGATCAGGCCGTTGTTATCGGCATATCCAATCGAGAGAGATTTATCTGGCGAATGAGTTAAGTGATGGCTCAAAATTTCAAGAGTTTCATTTGCAGTCGTACGCGGTAATTCACCTAGCGCGGAAGCGGTGATATTTCGCAAAGTGCTCTGACGGTGACTAGATTTTTCTCCAGTGCGCAGGGTGCGAAGTGCTCCGTTAAGGGCAATCTCATCTGGAAGATCAATTTCACCGATAATTCGAGGAGGTCGTGCCTTTGTCTGCGCGCGCATTATCCGTGGTCCTGTAAGAAGAATTCCTCTAGAGTCCTCAACTGCTGGAAGATAACCTGCATTTCGAAGAATGTTTACAGCATCATCAACTTCAAGATCACAGATGATTACTTCGGAGGCTATCTTTCTAAATCCAAGTCCTTCAAGTTTCTTATCTCCAATGATGGATGCAATCACTGATTGATCTTCGCAGCGAATAAATGAGGCCGTAGCCCCTACACGTAACTTTCCATGTTTCTTTGCGACGTCAGCGATGAGATACTCAAGAGGCTGCGGCATCGGAGTCTTCGATGTAGTTTTAAGAAACTTTGTGATGTCCTCGCCGGTTTTGCCGTGATCGAGCGCTCTGCGAATTGTGGCTTCGCTAAATCTAAAGACGGTAGCACCACCACGCGATTCAATATCTGCAAGAAGTGCCATCTCTTGTGCAACTGCTTGCGCAAGCGGTCCTGGAGCTATTGCCGTGTTATCGCTTTGGATAAGTATGTGATCAACTTCGGCTGGAAGATCCGAATCAATTTTTTCAAGCGATTCGCCCGCAAGAAGTGCTAGTCCGTAATCAGAGATCACAGATTGCCCTGTGATTCCTAGCCATTCAGCTTCGCGCAGCGTGTATTCGATGTAGCTAGCTGGCACGCCACCTGTGCGCTTTGCCGGCCTTTGCCATTGGGCTGCGCTGATCAATGAATCTGCACTCACTGCTCCAGCTTGGTTCTCCTTAAGGAGTGCGAGTGTCAGCGATCGAATTGATGCTGCATTTACTCGATCAAGTTCTGGGCCAAGAGGCGCAATATTTTTTGTCGTTTCATTTCCAACAAGTCCACTTACACGTGAAGTTGTTAACCAAGCAGATGCTAAAGAGGACCATTGATCTGATGGACGTTGAGTTAACCAGATATCAAATTGTGTAGTTGGCAGGATTCGATCATCTGGATCAATCGTTAGGAGACCGGTGATGTAGCAAAGCTCAGCCACAAATGCTGCGCAACTTTCTTCAACTCCTAAGTGAAGTGCCAAGACCTTGAGGTCGCGAACTCCTAAACCACCCGAACGTAGCGCTGAAGGTGGATCTTGCGCCCAGAAATTCAAGACTTCTTCTACCCAGCGCAAGAAGGTTGTGACATTAGCAATCGCAGCACTATTAACATTCTTGCGATCCTTAACAGCAAATGAATATGTAATCTCAGGTGAGTTGATCTTGTGTTCTTTATGAACTTTCCCACCGCGAAGTGCAATCGCAACCTCGCGTGGCATCACAACAATTGTTTGGCTAAAAGGAATCAGGAAACCTTCCTCAAGACACCACTGCACACCAGCGCTAGGTTTCTTGATATCTCCAACGCTTCCACGTGGAGGTCCCCATGCCATCGCATCAAGAATTTTCTTTGCCCCTGCTGGTGCTTCGGCCAGTTTTTTCAGGTTGAGCTTTGCCATTGATGGTGGGCCAAGTTGAGCGACCTCGTTACCCAAAAGTTCACGCAAGGTTGTTGGCATTCGTAGTCCATCGTGGGCTGGATATATCAAACCGCGTTCAATTAGTCCTGGAATAACAAAGAGCGCTGGCTTATCAGTAAGGCCCGCGATGGTTTTTTCGGCAAAAGGTTCAGTTGCTACTGCGCATGCTTCAAGCACTTGGAATTGCCAGGTATTGAGTGCATCGATTGCGCGGGCAAGTGATGGCGCAGATGATGCGCGAACTGCAAGGCTTGCCATATCAGGTGGAACAGGAGCAATTAAGTCTGGGCGCTGTGAAAAGAGTTGTAAAAGGCCAGCATCATCTAACCCACGTAGGTAGTCGGCAAATGATCGAATTTCCATAACCTGCCTACATTAATGCAGAAAGGCCTCGTACGTTAAATCAATTCCTATCGTGAACGGCGACGAGGCGTGATTAAGGCGGCCATTGAAGCAAGCCGAGAGATGGCTGGTCCAAGAAAGCGGTTGATTTTGCGTGCTCTTCTGAAATCATGAATCGGCCACTTCTCACGTGTTGCCCAAATTCTAAGTTTTGCATCGGGGTTAATAACTGATGGATACCCAACGGCTTCAAGAAGTGGAAGATCATTGTGGCTATCTGAGTATGCAAAACAGTGAGTTAGATCAAATCCACGTTCGTTCGCAATTTTTTCAAGAGCGATCGCTTTCTCGCGAGCATGTAGCAGAGGTCCATTCATTTCACCTGTGTAAACGCCGTCGCGAATTCCTGCCTTGCTTCCAAGCGCTCCGGTAAATCCAAGACGCTTTGCGATCAGAGTTGCCAAATCTTCTGGGGCGGCAGTGACTAGCCACACTTCAACTCCATCAGAAAGATGTTGTTGCGCGATTTCAATCGTTCCTTGCCACAGCGCTGGCGAGACATACTCGTCATAGATTTCTTGACCAAGTTTCTGGATCTCTTGGACATTATGTCCACCGATAAAGCTTGTTGCGGCGTTTTGGAATTTGATGATCTCTTCCTGCTTCTCTGTTCCGGTTAACCTAAATCTCAGATTGGCGAGAACAAAGCGTGAGATATCAGCCTTTGTGAAATACCCACGCTGATACATCCCGCGGCCTAGGAAGTAGAGAGAAGAACCACGGATGAGTGTGTTATCTACATCAAAGAACGCGGCCCTCTTCTGCTCCAGTGCCATGGCATAACCATAGCGAAAGCATCTGATTTCGCCTTTATAGTTAAGCCTATGAGCAATAGCGTCCACGTGATTCGACATGGTGAAGTCCATAATCCAGAAAAAATTCTTTATGGTCGCCAACCTGGTTGGAGACTTTCAGATCGTGGTCAAGAGATGGCACAGGTTTTAGGACAATGGTCAAAGACCATTGACCTCGGCGCACTTCATGTTTCACCTCTGCAACGTGCGCAAGAGACAGCAGCACCTATTGCTGCTGCACACTCAATTGCAATCACAACAGAGGAGCGGCTAATCGAGGCTGCAAATATCTTTGAGGGAAAACCATTTGGAATTGGTGATGGGGTTTTGCGCCATCCATCTGCGTGGAGACATTTATGGAATCCCTGGAAACCATCTTGGGGCGAGCCTTATGTTGAACAGATTAATCGAATGCTGGCCTCAGTCTTCGCCGCACACAAGGCAGCTGCCGGCAAGGATGCAATCTGTGTATCTCATCAACTGCCTATCTGGATTTTGCGAAGTGCAATTGAGGGTCGACGTTTGCTTCACGATCCACGAAAGCGCGAATGTACGCTGGCATCTGTGACAAGTATTCACTTTGATGACAATGGCGAGATCAGCGGAACTTCATACTCTGAACCAGCGGCACATCTTTTACCCGAGAAGAAATAATGCCCCACAAAAAGTTTGCTGTCGTCACAACTCTCATTGCTCTTTTACTCAGTGGATGTTCAGGCGGCGGAAGTTCCACAGCAGAAGAGAGCTTCGTTGTTGGTAGTGGCGTTCAGACTTATATAGATAAAGGCTCTCGAGTAAAAGCACCTGAGTTAAGCGGAATGACGTTGACAGGAGTCAATTACACACGCGAGCCTGGAAAGGTTGCAGTTGTAAATGTTTGGGCTTCTTGGTGCTCTCCATGTCGGGCGGAAGCACCGAGCCTTGTTGCACTCTCTGAGAAATACCCTGAAGTGCAATTTATCGGAATTCTGACTCGCGATAACTTGGTTAACGCTGAAGCTTTTGTCCGCGCAAAGAAGATTACATATCCCACGCTGGTAGACGACGCCCTGCTGATTGGTTTCAAAGACTCATTACCTGCCAATGCCATCCCATCAACTATCGTGATCGATAGCGATGGATATGTTGCTGCTCGAGTATCTGGAGTTGTAACGATTGGTTCTCTCAGTGCACTCATCGAACGGGTTCAAAAGTCATGATTGATTTTTTTGTTGATAACCTATTCGATGGCTTCATTCTGCTTGCGCTTCCACTTTCAATTCTCGCCGGCCTGATCTCCTTTATCTCCCCATGCGTTCTACCTCTTGTCCCTGGTTACCTCGCATACGCTGCCGGATTCTCACAGTCACGAGGACGGGTGCTGCTTGGTTCATCGCTCTTTGTTCTAGGTTTCTCCGCTCTCTTCGTTTCATACGGTGTTCTCTTCGGCGGGCTTGGCGCAAGAATTTCAGTACATGAAGAGGCGATCACAAGAGTTCTCGGAATCTTCACCATTGCGCTGGGTCTGATATTTGCCGGTGTATTTCCGATGATGAGAACATTTCATCCTCGCATCTCAACTACTGGTGGACTCATTGGTGCGCCTGTTCTTGGTTTCCTTTTCGGCGTTGGTTGGACTCCTTGTATTGGTCCAGCACTTGCAACTGTGCAGACGTTAGCTTT
>JBILEX010000064.1:0-5925 GCA_044351895.1 Candidatus Planktophila sp. | reverse complement strand
GAACACGGCGCTTTGTAAATAAGCTGATAGAGATGCGTTGCATAGGTGTAAGTGTAAACAGGGTCCGGGATGTTTGCTACTTGCGAAAGATTTGCAGAAAGGCAGGCGTTAATGCACTGCAGCAACGGCTGCAAGCACCTGACTGCGCTTAGGTGTACCCATCGCACGCCCAACTTCAACGCCATCACGGTTCAAAAAGAGAGTTGTGGGCGTTGAGAGAATATTGAGTTGACGAACTAGTTCTAGATGAGACTCGGCATCGATATGGGCGTATGCCACATCAGGCATTGTCTGCACCATCTGCTCAAGCAAGACGCGGGTGGCGCGACATGGTGAACAGAATGCCGACGAGAACTGCACCATCGTGACTCGCTCTCCGAGTGGACCGCCGATCTGATCGGCTGTCATACGAGGCCCATTGATCGTCTTCTTGCGGCGAAATTCCCCGCGTGTACGTTGAAACCAGACGCCAAATGCAGTGGCTGCAGCCAGAACAATGAGGAGTGGTACGAGTGATTTCACAAGAGTATCCTCGCCTACTTAGAGCAAGTTAGCCAATTAAGGCTAACCACGTGAGGGAGGTGTGAGATGGCAAAGGTATTGCTATTAACAAACTCCAGTGGCGCCAGCGCGCAAGTTCTTCCAGCGCTTGGTCTCTTACAACACACAATCAAAATTCTTCCGATCGATGCAACTGTCTTAATTGATGCACCTGTGATGGATTGCGTCTTTATTGATGCCCGCACAGATCTTCCAAATGCTAAGAGTTTTTCAAAATTGCTCACGACTACTGGAGTAAGTGCACCTGTCATTGCAATTACAACAGAAGGTGGCTTGAGCGCATTTACATCTGAGTGGGGCGTTGATGACGTCATTCTCGACACTGCAGGTCCTGCTGAGATCGAAGCACGTATTCGCATCGCAATTGGTCGCCGCGATGATGCCAATCTTGCAAGTGATCCAACTGCACATGAAATTCGTCAAGGCGATGTAGTTATCGATGAAAATACATACACTGCAAAGATCAAGGGTCGCTCACTTGATCTAACATTTAAAGAATTTGAATTACTCAAGCACTTCGCGCAGCACCCAGGTCGTGTCTTTACTCGCGCACAGCTTTTGCAAGAAATCTGGGGTTATGACTACTTTGGTGGCACACGCACTGTCGATGTTCATATCCGTCGCCTTCGCTCAAAGCTCGGTCCAGAGTTCGAAGCAATTATTGGAACTGTTCGCAACGTTGGTTATCGCTTTACAATCCAATCCAATGGCGGCAACGGAAAAGATAGCCCTGTCTCTGAGCGTATCTAATGCGCCATATTTTGAAGTTATCGCGAACACTCGCTGATCCGATCGAACATATTCCACATCCATACACATTCATTACCTTCGATCCAAATATTCATTCTCAATCGTGGTTAGCACTTAACAATAAAATCTTTGCCGCACATCCTGATCAAGGTAACTGGGCGATGGCAGATCTTGAAAACCGAATGAGTGAACCCTGGTTTGATCCTGCTGGATTTTTCTTGTGTATTCATGACGATGTGATCGTTGGTTTCTGTTGGACCAAGATTCATCAAGATCTCGTCAATGCAGATCCCGTCGGTGAGCTCTACGTTATTGGCGTTGATCCAGAAGAGCACAGTAAGGGGATCGGAAAAACCGTCTGCAACGAAGGTTTGATCTACCTACGCAGCAAGGGCATCAAGGAGTCAATCCTCTACGTCGATGCCGATAATGAGGCTGGTAAAGGCCTCTACACCTCACTTGGCTTTAACTAGCCAGCAACTAAATCGGCACAGATACGATCAAAGATTGCGGTGTGCGCATCTACATCGGCTTCTGTCGTAGCCGGTGACATCAACGCCATATTATGAAATGGCGTCATCAAGATTCCATCGTTCAGTAAACGCAAGTGAATGTACTGCTCGAGTTCGAAGTCGCCACCATCTGCCGCCTCTTGCCCCGTGCGCGGAGCGCTTGGCGCAAAGATGTATTCACCGCGTGCACCCAAACGATTGCAGTGCCATGGCAGGTCATACTTTGTAATCGCTGCATCAACGCCATCTGACCAACGCGTACCCAGTGCGATCATGTGAGTAAATGCCTCTTTGGTAAGCACGTTGCTTAACGTGGCACGCATCGCTGCAAGTGAAAGTGCGTTACCGGCTAGCGTTGAACCAATTCCACCTGTATCAATAATTTCTAACTGTACCTTTGCCTTAATTGCATCAGCCACCGCGTGAGTCATTCCAAATGTTCCAACAGGCACGCCACCTGCAATTGCTTTACCAATCGTAAAGAAATCTGGCTTGAGACCAAGGTCTGCCGTCATCCCACCAAAGCCAACTGAGATTGTATGAGTCTCATCGATGATTAAAAGTGCACCATATTTCTTCGCTAAATCCTGTACCGCAAATAAGTAACCATCTTCTGGCAGAACAATGCCGATATTGGTCATTGCAGGTTCCATCAAGATTGCTGCAACATCACCATGAGCTAACGCTGCTTCCATCGCAGCGAGATCATTAAATTCAACTACGCGAGTTGTCTGCGCTAAATCAACCGGCGCGCCAATATTTCCTTCGCGCTTAATTGTGTTTCCTGAACCGTCAAGAGTTGCAAAAGTTTCATCAACGCTTCCGTGATAACACTTATCAATCACAATTACTTTTGATCGCCCAGTAATCATTCGGCAGTAACGAATCACATGGCGATTGGCATCTGTGGCGGTGACAGTAAATTGCCACAATGGCAGACCAAAACGCTCAGCAAGTTCAGCAGAGACAATCGAGGCATCCTCGGTGGGCAGCATCGCAGTAATTCCCTTGGCGGCTTGAGAAGTAATCGCAGCTACCGTCGCATCCGGTGAGTGCCCGGTCATTGAGCCGGTATCACCCAAACAAAAATCAATATAGTCATTGCCATCTATATCTTGAAAGTGCGCACCCTTGGCACTCTTTACAAAGACTGCGTGATCGCCAGGCCATTTAGCCATCCACGACATCGGAACACCTTCATGCATAACCTTCTTGGAACGCTCGAACTCCTGCGCAGATTTCTTATGGGTATCAAGAAAGCGCGCGTCTTCGATTGCACGTAACTTTTTAAGGTGGTCGCGGTTAATCACTGTAGCCATGGCGATATCTTATGTAATTGCAGATAAATATTTCTAAATTGCAGAGAAGACAAATAACACTTCTAAGTAATGTTCGCCACGAATACCAAGATTTGCCGCATCAGGTGGAGCGGTCTGTGGTTCTACACAGATCGCATCGGAATCTTCGGTATAGACGACCCACCACGGCGCATCGGATTCAATATCAATGCGCGCCGCATCTTCCCAAATCAACGCTGGGGTTCCGCGAATACCTGTAAATGCATCATCCCAAGGCTGTGGCCCAGGTGTTATCAATTCAGATGTAGCAATACCTTCATCATCTCGCTTGAGCATCTTCTCTGCTGAAAATTCAAGTTCGAGAATTCCACCGCGATCAAGTTCACGTGGAAACCATGGATGAAAACCTAACCATGCCGGCAAATCACAATCTCCTGCATCGTATTCAAGTGACCAACGAATCGCATCATCTAAAACTTCAACGCGTTGTTCAACAGTGGCGCTTCCATATGGTTTTGGTAGATGCAGCAATGATCGACCAGGACCAATTTCTTGCCATGATGAAACAAAACCAAATCCATGAATTGCATGTGGAGGCATTAGATTTGTAGGCAACTGATGTTCACCGGTTGTTGGTGATGTAATCAGTCCATCTCTAATTCGTCCCGCCCACGGAGATAACCCGTACCAACCGTAATTCAGTGGTGATCCGCGGAAAGGAAGTGCGAACTCCATTTCGCGCCAGACAACGGATGCAATATTCGCTCCTTGATCATCATCGATGCGAATCTGAAAATCAGCATCATCGATATATTGCATTACTTACCCGCCTCAATTGTTGGAAGTTCATGCTTATACGGTGGCTGTGCACCCTTACGTGAACAGGTAATCGCAGCAGCAGCTGCTGCACGTGCTAAAACATCTCGCAAAAGATCTCCGCGAAGTTCAACTAGACCGTGCGTAAGCATCGCTTCCACCACAATCGCACCGACTGTATCTCCGGCACCCACGGTATCGACAACATCAACCTTTACGCCCGGCACTTCAACGCGACCATCTGCGGTATATCCGACAACTCCATTGGCACCGCGAGTAACAACAACTAAGAAGACGCCATCGTTAATCCAGCGATTAGCAACATCCTCAATTGAGGATTGCGGAAATAACCACGCTAAATCATCATCACTGACCTTGATAACAGCTGATAACGCTGCCCATTTCTCAACGGCCGCCTCATATAAATCGCGATCTGGCTGAACAGAGGGGCGAATATTTGGATCAAAAACTATCGGTGCCAGCTCTGCCACCTGCATTGCCCAGTCATAAAGCGCTGATGCACCCGGTTCAATAACTGTGACAAGTGTTCCGATATGTAACACCTGTGGTTGATAGCGATAAGGATCGGGTAACCACGACGCTGCAAAATCAAATGTTGCGGTGCCATCAATTAAGAATTCATATGAAGCACCACCTGCAGCATCTAACGTGACTGTCGCAGTGCACGTTGGTTTATCACTTGCCAACGCTAAATCTAAATTCACTCCATCGTTTAATAGCTCACTGCGAGCGCTCTGACCAAACGCATCACTTGAGATACCATCAATAAAGTGCACATCATGTCCAAGTCTTGCTAATGCTTTCGCAGTATTCGCTGGTCCGCCACCTACAACAGGACCACTTGGCAAAACATCAATCAGTACTTCACCACAAACCCAAATGCTCACTGTTGCTCGCCTTTGCGCGCTAAAAACTCTGTAACAACCTCAACGGCAAAGAGATGATCTTCTACTTGTGGCAGACCAGAAATAATCAACATGCCAACACAACCGAGACCTGAAACATTGAGTGCCAGTGCGCCACCGTGGATTGCGTGCAACTCTTCTGACAAACCTTTCTCGGCATACCAATCAACACCGCGCTCTTCTGCATCCACGCGTTCATGCATCGTCGATCTACCAGTGGCTAAGACAACGCGCGCCTTACGTGCAATCCACGAATCGTTCTCTGGCGTTGATCCCGGCAACGATGCGTGAAAAACGCTCCACTGCCCCATCTTTACCTCGATCGCAATTGGTGCCTTGCGCGCTCTACCTAAGGCGACTGCAATCTCACCGATCTCAAGGGCCTCTGCCTGCGTCAGTGAAGCCAACATCAAAGTCTTCACCTCTAGCTCAAGGCCCGCACTAGTAAATCCACCTGTGGTTGCAACCATGGCCCAATCTTGCCCTACCGTTGCCCCATGATCACTATTCCAGAGACAGATCTTGTCGTTTACGAGTTATGCCTAGGCACCAACGTATTTGGTTGGAGCGCAGATGAAGCCGAGTCCCACGCAGTCCTTGATGCCTATCGTGCCCACGGCGGAAACTTCGTCGATACCGCAGATATGTATTCAGCATGGAAAGAGGGAAATGTCGGCGGTGAATCCGAAACAATCATCGGCAACTGGATGAAGAAGAACGGCAATCGCGATCAGATGGTCGTTGCAACAAAGGTTGCCAAGCTTCCAACCCGCCCCGGCCTAAGCCCTGCCAACATCATCGCGGCCTGTAACGACTCATTGAAGCGCCTACAGACAGATCACATCGATATTTATTATGCACACCACGATGACCCAGAAGTTCCACTTGAAGATGTACTCGGGGCATTTGCACAGTTAATCGCTGAAGGAAAGGTCCGCTACATCGCAGCATCGCAATACACCGGCAAGCGACTACAAGAGGCTCTCGATATCTCCGCCAAACACAACCTGCCCAGCTATATCGCACTCCAAGATCAATACAACCTTGTCTCACGTAACCCTT
>JBILEX010000159.1:0-5933 GCA_044351895.1 Candidatus Planktophila sp. | reverse complement strand
TTGGGGTCGCTATGACGAGTCGTGAGACAGAACTTAGGGAAGAGTTGGAAACTGGTGCACCCGCAACTGCCGTCGCAACAGCCGTTGCGCTCTGCCGAGAGTTTCTATTCGTCTCTGGGGCATTTGAAGAGGCCGAGAAGGTTCTCCTCGATGCACTAGGCAAACAATCGAAAGAAGATGGTTACATCGTTCAGCTTCTATTGGCCGAGCTGTACCTCAAGATGGATGAATCACCCCGTGCGAAAAGACTATTGAAGTTCCCGCTTGCCAGTAGCAACGATGAGGTCAAGGCGCTGGCGACCGAGTTGCAAACAACGCTCGACAAGGGCTAAATCCTAGATGGTCATTTTGGTCATTTGTATTGTCGACCAGATTCCATTCTGATAGCGTTCCGCCAATTCTAGAAAGGGTTAAACCAATGGCAGATTTAGTTGCAGTAAAGAACAACGTCCGAAAGATGCTTGCTACAGAATTCGGAACAGTCTCCGAAAATGATAACGGTAACTTCTACGTCAAGAATGAGTCATCAGTCTCTTTCATCTCAATTAATGATTGGGAGCATGACAATGAGAATGTTGGCGTTGTCTCAGTTTACTCAATTGTTGTTTGTGACCTCAAAGAAGTAAACAAAGATTTGGCAGTAGAACTCGTAACAGATCTTTCTCGTCAATTCGGTCATTGGTTCTTCGTAAAGCGTGACGATGGAATGTACAACCTAATCTTTAGAACACAATTAATTGCTTCAACAGTAGATGCTGCTGAATTGATTAACGCGGTTCTTATGGTTGCAATCATCTCAAATGAAGAGGATGACAAGATCGTTCGCAAGTACGGCGGAGAAGTCTTCATCTCAGAGTAAGACATCTTTAATCTACAAAATGTCGGCGGTTCTTCTACCGCCGACATTTTGTATTTAAACCGGTGAGAATCTGGATACTCGAATTAGACCCTGCAGCCTGCTTTGGTAAGTGCCGATTTGTATTTAGCTAATCCGCTTACATTCCAGTTGGCTGAAAAAGGAATACCTGTTGGAGTACTCACTTTAATTGCGAAAGTTCTACTCTTAGATAGCTTTGCAAAGAGTCCGCGAGGATCTTTGAACCAAATTCCATTTGTCTCGTTTGGTTCAACTTTTAAACTTGATGTTGCGCCGCCATTAAACCTCACTGAAATGCTTGAGCCTGTCTTTATCGTCGGTTCATCAAAGGAAATGCCCCTAGAAACGGGAATGAAGGCCGAAAATGATTTCTCTTGGCAGCGAAACATCAGGCCAGCCATCAGGGATGACTCATAATCTGTGAAATCAAAGTTATCCGGATTATCGAACTGTGGAACCCCAGAGATGAAGAATGTTTGAACCACCACTCGCCTATCGCCAAAGTCATCCGTTGCATCAAACAATTCCCAGGCGTAGGACGATGCAACTGGGACCATTGAAAATGTACAGACTAAGATCAAAGTGATTAATTTTCTCATGCCCAAATTTTACTAAAATCTCTGATCGGGAAAATGCGGCACGCCCCTTCCCGTTGGTCATTTGAACGGTCAGGATTCTGGATTAATCTAAAGTTTTAGCCCAGATCTACTTTAGAGACAAGACCTTGCATTACCGTGATAGTTACACGGTCTACTCGGTAATCTCTTGTTAGCGCAAAGTACTCTTCGTCTCGTTGCCCAAGACGAATCTGCCATGCAAGGCTCGCGGCACACTCTTCGGCTTGCGCTTCATTCATTCCAATCAAAGTATTTGCACGAGCTTGGCTGATTCCAGGGTCAGTATCAGCAGCTATCGCTGTCGGACATACCCCTGGCTTTAAGTCAGAGGCTTTCTTCACCTTCACGCCCTTACTCCAGACAAGTTTGCTACCGCTTTTGATGCAGGTGTACTTCATACCCTTTGCGGTCGTAGTTGCCTTGTGCTTGCTGCACTTTGCACCGGTTTTGACCGTTGCGTGAGCAGGTACGACTCCAACGAGTGAAACTGCGATGAGGATCGCTAATACTTTGCGCATAAGTACATGCTATCTGGTGATAGCAACATTCATTGTCGTCGATGTTGCTGCACGACCTTGTGCCCCTAAGAATCTCCACACGACAGTACAAGTTCCGACAGAGAGCGCATTAATTGTTGCCCTGGTGTAGATACTTCCACGATCCCAAGTCGACACACCTGTAACCGAGCACATCGCCGGAGTTTGGGATGTGACTTCTAACAGGTGACCCAAGCTCAGAAGCCCTGAGTTATTTCCATTAGCAAAAAGTGTCGATGCCACAAATGTGTATGACTGCTTACTTGCCAACGTAACTCCAACGACAGAACTCAATCGTGAATTACGTGCTGTGGAGCTAGATATGTACGGAGTGACGACCATCGCAGCATCAACTGGGGATGGCGTTGGGGCTGGGGTAGGCGTAGGATTTTGAGTAGGAACAGGATTTAAATCTATTTTTCCTAGAACTCTAAAGCCGGCTTTGTTCTGCCGTTCATCTATCACGTCGACATAAACGGTGTACTGACCTGCTAGATATGTTGAGCGAGTAGCCCAGCCACTCTTGTAAACCCCATCTTTCTTGTTTCCAGAAGCAAGAATTCCGTCAAATGTAGTAACCGTGAAACCACGTGGATCCGTAAGGGTGAAAACAACGCGCGATATTCCAACATCATCTGTAGCGCGGACACTAACCTCGGGAATAGTTCCACCAACGGTAATTGGACCTGGGGAGATGTACATCGAAACAATTACAGGTTTCTGTGTATCCAACCCGGTAGTTGGCGTTGGAGTTGGCGTTGGCGTTGGCGTTGGCGTTGGCGTTGGCGTTGGCGTTGGCGTTGGCGTTGGCGTTGGCGTTGGCGTTGCAACTCTCAACGTTTCAAAGGTTTGGATAGGACCCAAAATAGCCGTGCCAGTTGATGGACCCGTGTACGGAAGAATTCGAGTTCGGTAGTAATAGCGAGTGCCCGAAGTCAGACCAGTTACTGCCAAATTGACTGTGATATTCGAAGATCCGCTGATTGCCTTGGGAAATGCTGCAACCATGGTTGTGCCTGTGGTCAAAGCTGGGTCTGTTCCATAAATAAAGAATGGATATGAATTACTTCCCATCGGATTGATCACTGAATTCAGCGTGATTCCATTTGCCAAATTTCTGTTTGCGTAGGAACTTTGAATTGCGGGGGTTTCCGGATTCATAATCGCGTAGTAGGTAACACTCTTCGTCATTCCAGAAGCATTCCGTGCAACAAACTGGAAGAAGTATCCCCTTCCAGGAAGTAATCCAGCTGGCTTAGCAATCATTTTCACATCAGCTTCGCCTGTTATTGGACTCTCTGGGATTGCAACCTTTGTCGTGCCGATTGTTAGCGATTTTTCGCCGCCATAAATGAGCTCTACGTTCGTTGTCTGTCCTTTTGGATTCACCACACCTTCAAAGGCCGCCGTTAAGACTGATCTGCTTAATGGATTAGCTGATGCTGTGACTGTAGGTGGCAATCCTGGTGCGACCGGAGTATCAAAGGTCATGACTGTTGAATGTGTAGTGCCAGTTGAATTTATTGCAATGACCTTGTAGTAGTACTTTTTTCCACCTTCAAGGAAGGAAACACTCAAAGTAACGTTTTGAAGAGTATTTCCAGTTCCCAGGATAAATGGTGACGCTGCAATGTTGTTGGTATTGACCTTGAAATCAGGATCTGTTCCGTACATGAAGCTTACCTTTGTTGAATCATTGCCTGCCTGTGCGCCGCCATTGAGTGTTGCACTGTATGCAGTGATATCTGTTGCCTGAGAAACTCTGGCTGTTGGTGCGATCTTCGGAGGGGCTAGGGTTGTAAATGATCCAACTGCACTCACTGTACGACCAGATTCATTGACTCCAATGACTCTGAATGAGTAGGTAACGGATGCACTTAAACCAGTTAGGTTGACTGTTGCAGTTGTTGGATTTTGTCCGTCTACAACTCCTGGAACAACCGTTGCTGTTGATTTTGTCGCAAAGGTAGGATCTATTCCGTATTCGAAACTCAATGTCGTAGATGCAAAACCTGGGTTTACATCGATCAAGACTTCAGCAGATTCATGCGTGATATTTGTGACGCTCCTCTGAGCAACTACGGGAGGGACGATAGGAGCTCCACCGTCAGTTGGCGATACGTACAAAAGCTTATTTACTGTACTTGCCTTCAAATTGCTCAACGCATTCTTTGTTGATTCGGCATCTAAATAACTAGCAACTTGCGAAACTGATGCGCCAGGGTTTAATCCCAGATAGATAGCGGCAGCACCTGCAACGTGAGGGCTCGCCATAGAGGTTCCATTTGCTGTGTATGTAAGCTCTGGATCACCAATCCATGCAGAGAGAATTCCAGAGCCTGGAGCGAAAATGTCTACGCAACTACCTTGATTCGAATAGGAGGCAGGCAGATCAGCAGAGGTAGTTGCACCGACTGTGATCGCACTAGGAGCACCCGCAGGTGAACGCGTGCAAGCATCCGTTGATTCATTTCCTGCTGCAGCAACGACTGTAATTCCAGCATTAGTTAATCGAAGGATGGCTGCGTTCACAGCTGCTGATGCCGAACCACCGATACTTAAATTCAACACTGCTTGAGTCTTTGGATTTGGATTCTCGGGACTCAAAATCCAATCCAGTGCTGCAATAACTCCTGAATACTGCCCACTACCTGCACAATTTAACAAGCGAACAGGAACTACGCGAGCGTTCTTGGCCAAACCATACTTCGTGCCTGCAGCAGTTGCGGCAACATGTGTTCCGTGACCATTGCAATCGACGGTGCCATTGCCATCATTAATTGATGAGTATCCTGAATTAGAAATGCGCCCAGCTAAATCATTATGCGGATAGATTCCTGTATCACCAATATAGATGGTTGCACCTGCACCCGCACTGCGATATCCGTATGCGCTGGTTGATCCAGGTAAGCCAACTTTCTCGCGCTGATCAACTCGATCTATTCCCCAGGTTGGGGTTGGAGTTTGCGTATTCTGAATAGCCAGACCAAGAACTTCACGGTCTTCTTCAATAGTCAAAATATTTGGAATTCTTGTAAGAGCACTCGCTACGATCTTTGGAAGTTCAATAGTGAAGCCATCAAAGACATAGTTATATCGGGATTGAACTTTGCCGCCAGCCTTTACTACTGCGGCCTCTACTGCAGCCTTAGCCGCTGGCGTGACTGAGATGATGTACTTTCCTTTTGCACCAAGGTCTATCGCTGAGGTTGGCACCATTGTGGAACTGAGCGAGAAAATCGCTATCAGTACGACTAAAAATGTGCGGACTTTCGCCTTTGATATATTGAACATGAGACCCCTTGGAGTGGTTCTATATAGCCAACTCCAATGGTAATACCGTGGCTTCTGCATGATTTTATGCGCGCCGCAAAGATGTCTTTAGGACTGGGTGGCTGCCCAGGGGTGCGAAACCGCAACTGCCGTAGATGGGGTGTTGGGGCCCAATTCTCGAGAAAAGTCAGTCTCCATACGTACTCTTCCTTCTATGCGCGATACCGATTCAAACAAATTTGTTTCTTATCTAGCCATAATTGCCGCACCATTTGCTCTGGGTGCTTTCTTTCTGGCTTGGGCGCCGTCTGCTCAATTTGCTAGCGAGGATCCAGCTGGTGATGGATTTGTTCCGCCGCGAAGTATTGAGCAATTGATCGAAAGCACACAGGGATCGACTGTGACCATTTGGTGCGAACCAGCAAAAGGGGAACCAGCGCAAGGAACAGCATGGGCAATAGACCTTCAGACCGATGTCACAGGCGAGTATGCAACAACTCTCATTACGAATCACCACGTGATCGAAGATTGCATCGGCGTTGACCATCAGCTTCGAATCGCTCTCCCATTTGAAAAACCTGTACTGGCCGTAATTAACAAGTGGGATGAAAAGAATGACATCGCAGTAAT
>JBILEX010000063.1:0-5947 GCA_044351895.1 Candidatus Planktophila sp. | reverse complement strand
CCACGCAGCGATCATCTCCTCATATCGAGTCACTTCTATCGCTTCAACAGGTGCGCCAGTCTTGACTGCTCGAATCATGAGATTTCTAGGTGTGTGCTCGCCCCCAATAAACTCAATGGCTTCTACGCGATATCCGCGAAGTTTGAGAATCTGCATTCGCAAGGAATCGGTAATTAGATCACCAAGTCGTTCGCGCATGATTCCGTAGCGAGTAATTAGTGACCATGGCTCTGGAGATTCAGATAGCTGGGATTGAATGTCGTGGTGACAGCAAGGAGCGATCATCATTAACTTTGCATTAGCTTTCACAGCCCAGGCAATTGCATCATCGGTTGCCGTATCGCAAGCATGAAGAGCAATTGCAACATCGGCTTGCGCTAGCGATGTATCTGCAATTTCTTCGGCTCTAAACTCAATACTGCTTGTAATACCTAATCTTGTAGCGATTTCATTATTTCGATCGCGTGAAGCGGTGCGGACATCGATACCGATAACCTTCACATTCATTCCAGCGCTGCGAAGATATTGATGGGCTGCAAAGGTGAGGTAGGCGTGGCCGCAACCTAAATCGACAATGGTCAGAGGCGCTGAGCTACTTGGCTGATTAATGTGCCCTGCTTCTATTGCATTGGTAAGTGTTGGAGCGAGCAGGCGGAGGAACTCCTCAACTTGGCGATACTTATCGCTCTTGGATGGCTTTATCTGCCCAGATGCATCGCTGATCCCAACCTCACGCAAGAACGGATCTGCAGCATCTAAGAGTCGTTCCTTCTTCTTATCATGCGATAGATCAACAACCCCAACGCCTGAAGTAATTGAAATCAGAGGTTCATCCTTCTTAGTGATACGTAGTGAGAAACTCTCATCGACGCCCTCGATCAAAACATTTGCATAACCCGAATGTAGATAGTCGCTGATAGGGAGTTCTGAGGGCGTGTAGTTCTTCGTTGTTACCGCACGTCCATCGCTGGTACTCACTTGGAAATGTAGCTTCTCTTTGATGATCACGGGGCGAATATCAATACGCTCTGTCAAAGTCTCCATATTTCTGCGGCGGCCTGATAACACAACTCGAGTAATTGACTCAGGGATCGCAAAATACTGAAGCGCCTGTGAAAAGGCCGCTTCAAGTGAAATACGCGCACTTGGTGACATGGTGGCTAAATTACCGCAGATCATGCAAGTGTTAGGCTCTGGGCATGACACAGGTCGCAACAATTTCTACAACTAACTGGATAATCACCATCAGCGCCCTACTCATCATCATTGGCCTGGATTTTGCTTGGGCGGTTGCTCGTCGTGAGAAAGATACGTCGATGCGAGAGGCGACAGCCTGGAGTATTTTCTATGTATCTCTAGCAGTGGCGTTCGGTCTATTCCTGAGTCAGTGGCTAACCCAGCGCGAGCAACAGGAATTCTTCGCCGGTTGGCTGACCGAGTACTCCCTCTCTTTCGATAATCTCTTTGTCTTCGTTCTCATTCTCACTCGCCTCAAGATTGATAAGCAGAAACAACAGTTAGCGTTGCTCATTGGAATCCTCATCGCCCTAGTTCTTCGCGTTATTGCAATTACTCTCGGTAAGGCTGCAATTGAAAGATTTGAGTGGGTCTTCTTTATCTTTGGTGCATTCCTTATCTACACAGCGGTCACACTCTTTATGGAGAGTTCACATAAAGAGGAAGAAGAAGAAGAGAAAGACAGTAAGCTCATTCAATTCTTCCAGCGCAGGGGTTTGAAGCCATTTACGATCGCTTTGCTGGCACTTGGAATGACAGACCTACTCTTTGCTCTGGATTCAATTCCTGCAATCTTTGGATTAACAGAAAATGTTTACATAGTGATCACAGCAAATATCTTTGCGCTCATGGGCCTTCGCCAGCTCTACTTCCTCATCGGTGGACTTATGAGCCGCCTGGTTTACATAGGAAAAGGACTCTCCGCGGTCCTAGCCTTTATCGGATTTAAACTTTTATTCCATGCATTCCACTCAGTCGATATTCATGAGATCGCTGGAGTGCACTTGCCAGAAGTTACTATCACGGAGAGTTTGATTGTGATTGTTTCCTGTATCGGTCTTGCCACTATTGCTAGCTTGATTAGTACTCGAGAAAAAAACCCTACAGAGTAACTTCTACAGCTAATCCACCGAGCGCACTCTTTCGCAGCGAAAGTGTTCCGCCGTGTTCGTGCACAATTGCCGCGATTATCGATAGACCGAGGCCTGAACCACCAGTCTCGCGTGAGCGCGATGTATCGAAGCGATTTAGCAGTTCTATTCCGTCACGATAGGAAGTTTCCGGTAAGCCCGGGCCCCCATCTTCGATCACAAGCGTTAGCTTCTCTCCGCTGCGTGATAGCCCTATTTTCACTGGCGCATCAGCGGGCGTGTGCAGTGAGATGTTATTGAGGATGTTCTGTATCAGGCGACGTAAGTGGTCTCTCGATCCTGCACAGTACAGATTCTCTTCAATCTCGCTAGTGACCGAACGCTGAGCGTGCAGTGTCTTGAAGTCTCGAGAATGCGATGTGAGCAGCTCAGAGAAATCAACCTCTTCTCGAATCGGTACAGATGTTTCGCCGAGTTCTGCCAATAGCAAGAGATCGTGTATGAGATTTTCCATGCGGACTATCTCTGAATTCACTCGCTCAAATGCTCGCATACGATCACTTTCTACAGATATCTGATCCTTGGCTAACATCTCTGAATAACCTTTTATCACCGTCAAAGGTGTTCGTAACTCATGAGAAGCATCGGCTAAGAAGCTCTGCATGCGAGAGAGTGAATCAGCCTGTAGACGGCGATTATTTCTGCGAATCACAAGATAAGAAAGGGCGATAGCAACTACATCTGCTGCAAAAGTGAAGAGGATGAGGCGAATGAGATTGTCGGTAAATGTCTGATCCGCGTCCTTGAGTGAATCAGCAAGGAGTAATTGATCGCCACCAGAAATATTGATTGAGAGCAGGCGATAATCCTCATCGGCGCTGACCGTTACCGCTGAAATACCTGCGCTCGAAATTACTGATTTGGCAGGCGGATCGTTCAGAGATAGTTGCGAGTCATTAATGATTGTGAGTTCACCAGAGGCGGCAAGCAGTGCGATGGTGATATTGAAATCTTGTTCGGCAGCGCTATCGAGGGCAGCGCTCACGGGAGCGTTCGAATTTTGGCGCACTGAATCTGCAATCGTAGTGAGCTGAGAATCAATCACCTGAATCTGTGAAGACTTTACAGAGAGGGAGGCGAAGCCTCCAATAACCAGCGAGAGAACAGTTGTGATGATCGCACTGGCAATTACGTATCGCAGACCCTTTTGTTTCACTATTTCTTTGGCTCCTGAATGACAAAGCCAACACCTCGGATGGTTTTAATCCCCTCGAAGCCATCCCGATGGAGTTTCCTACGCAGATAAGAGATGTAGGTATCAACCACTGTGCTTTCGGATTCAAAGGTAATCCCCCACACATCGTCTAGGAGAACACTCTTTGAAAGTACTCGATTCTTGTTCTCGATAAGTACCTGCAACAAGCGGTATTCAGTTGGCGAAAGATCTACAGATTCATCATTAAATGTCACCGTATGTGTCGCATCTTCAATTGCTATAGGACCGCACTTAAGATTGGTATTCGGTGCTCCGGATATGTGTGCACGGCGCAAGATTGCTTTAAGCCGAAGCACAAGTTCTTCGAGGCCAAATGGCTTAACTACATAATCATCGGCGCCAATGGTTAATCCTCTAGTGATATCAACTCGATCTGCACGAGCACTGAGCATAAGGACAGGAACTTCGTTTCCGTTCTTACGTAGTCGCTCAACGAGTTCGAAACCATCCATCAACGGCATATTGATATCAATAATCATGATGTCCGGGGTGTAGCTGCGCAGAGCGGTCAATGCGCTCATTCCATCATTGGCAGATTGAGTTTCAAATCCTGCCAGCTTGAGTGCATCTTTGAGCAACTCACGGACGCCTGCCTCATCATCGACGATCAGGACTTTAGTCGGCTGAGCATCATGTGATTTCATAGCCCTAGCCTTACAGGTCTTAGGCAACTTTTCTACCTTCACTCTAGGCCTTCCAGCGAGTCGCACGGATATTCACAGAGACTTCACAAAGTCGACTGGCATTCTTGCGATATTGAAAAGGGGGTGTTGAGATGGTCGCTAGACAATTGAGAGCAATAGTCGTTGCGCTCTCCATTACATCAGTTGCTCTCTCGACCTCTGTTGCGCATGCTGATGTAAGACCAACACCATCTCCAACCTCAACTCTCTCACCTGCCGCACAGTATGAAGAAGCGTTGCAACAATTTAAGATTGATTGGAAAGCATTTCAAGATGCACGTGCACTTCGCGAACAGCAACTTCGCATGATACTTATTGATTTCAATCGTTCGCTTCGTAAAGCGGCAGAAGATGCTCGTATTGCTGGTAAGAATGCAGGAAGTAAAGCTGCCTTAGCTGCCGCTAGAGCAACAGCTGCTGCCGAGCGAGATGAAGCCGTTGCTCTTCTTGGCCCAGAGCCTGTCGCGCCAACACCTCCGGCTAAGCCATTGAAGGGTGCAAAGATTTCTTCTCCTTCGCAAAAACCTGGAAAGAGGAATTAAGAACTACCAGATATCAGTTGGCAGTACGTACATCACAGCAGTAACTGCTGCGGCAAGAATAAGAGCCTGTACCAATATCGAAATTGCAGTAATTCGATCTGCACGCTTGGCTGCTTTATCTGAGACTCGTGAAAGTTGGCCGAGTTTTCCAAAGTTAAATGTCCCCATAAAGCCATAGGCTAGGCAAAACTTTTTGCGTGATTGAACCCAGCCGATACTTGCAACCATTAAGGGAAAGAAGAGCGCTAACCGTGCACCTCGAGGAGCATCAATCCCAAAGAGGGCTATAGAAGAGGTAATAAAAAGAAGAAAACCTATTGCTGCGACAAATTGTCTGCTGCGAATTTCACCAGCCCCGATGTTGCACGTACCTGGAATGTATTCAGTACTCATTTACGTTCTTTGAGTTCAGATTCGTCCAACTCATCTTCATCAAGCCACGCTTCTGCTGGTTGATCGTCTTGACGTTCTACCCATGAAAGAAATGATGCGACGCCCTTAAATGCCAGGGCGATGACTGCAAGCCCGGCGAGGATTCGTCGAATGATTTTCATGCCTTAAATTTACCCCTCTTTTTCAGAAAATGCGCGTCACCAGAGTTAAATGGCAGAGAGCGCCCTCTGAATATCTTCCCAAAGATCTTCAACATCTTCGCAACCAACAGATAAACGAATGAGAGTCTCTGGAACAGAAGGGCTCTCGATTGGCCAACGTCGACGACGTTCCCATAGAGATTCAACCCCACCGAGGCTAGTTGCGTGGGTAATGATCGCCGAGCTATCGCATACGCGGTCTGCATCTGCCCCTGAACCTATAACTTCAAAGGAGAGGACCGCACCGTAGGTAGCCATAAATTTCTTTGCTCGTTGATGTTGTGAATCGGTAGGAAGACCTGGGTAGCGAACTCGCGAGACTTTAGGGTGGGTGCTTAAGCGTTCTGCTAACTCTTGAGCACTTTTACATGACTGGGCGAAGCGAAGAGGAAAGGTGCGGATTCCTCTGAGGGCGAGCCATGCCTCGAAGGGACCAGCGATAGAGCCATTGAACTTTCGCGCGCTTTCAAGCGAGACGTAAAGGTCAGAGTTTTCGGTGGAGAGTGAGCCCATAAGTACATCGCTATGGCCAGAGAGGAATTTAGTCACCGAATTCATTACAACATCTGCACCCATTTCAAGTGGACGTTGCGTTAGTGCGGTGGCGAAGGTGTTATCGACCATGACGAGAATCTTTGCTGCCTTTGCCGCTGAAATTAACTGTGGAAGTTCTGCAACATCTAGACAGGGATTTGTCGGAGATTCCAGCCACAATAAATCGGTACCTGGGAGCGCTGCAAGAACT
>JBILEX010000062.1:0-5985 GCA_044351895.1 Candidatus Planktophila sp. | reverse complement strand
AGGTGCGGGAAATTTCAATTGGAGATTATGTCCTTGGAGGGGGTGAGGTTGCATCTATGGTGATGATTGAAGCAATCACTCGTCTTATTCCTGGCGTGCTTGGAAATCCGTTATCTCTGGCCGAAGAATCACATAATGAAGAGGGATACCTTGAATATCCAAATTTCACACGTCCTCAAGAGTGGAGAGGGTTAGAAGTTCCACCAATTTTGCTCAGCGGAAACCACGGAGCAATCGCCGCATGGCGCGCATCACAGGCGCAGAGGAGAAAAGACACGAATAGTAACTAGTGAGTAACACACTCACTGCCGTAGCGTTACGGGTATGACTTACGATTCTGCAGCAATTCAATCGCGCCTTATTCGCGATCTAGAACCAGTAGTCGAAGTCGAACTCAATCGTCATCTCAGTGTTCAGAAGAATTGGTATCCACACGAGTATGTCCCATGGTCTGAAGGACGAGATTTTGCTGGGCCACTCAATGGCGATGCTTGGGAAGCTAAAGATTCTCGTCTTACGCCCGTTGCGCAAGATTCACTTGTTCTCAATCTCCTTACCGAAGATAACTTACCTAGTTATCACACTGAGATAGCAATCTCGATGGGCCGCGATGGTGCATGGGGTAATTGGATTGAACGTTGGACTGCAGAAGAGGCTCGACACAGCATCGTGATTCGCGATTACCTCATGGCAACACGTGGAGTAGATCCATACGAACTTGAAGATCTTCGCATGGCTCATATGTCTTTGGGATATCAGACACCCTACGAGAACGATATGTTGCATACCGTTGCTTATGTTTCCTTTCAGGAGTTAGCGACTCGTATCTCACATCGCAATACCGGCAAGCTTTCAAATGATCCGATTGCCGAATCGATGATGCAACGAGTGGCACTTGATGAAAACTTACATATGATTTTTTATCGTAACTTGTTAGGCACCGCTCTTGAAATGGAGCCAAATGCCGCGATGAGAGCGATCGCCGATGTCGTCACAAACTTTGATATGCCAGGTGCGAATATGCCGGGCTTTGGACGCAAGGCGGTTCAGATTGCGCTGGCTGGAATTTACGATCTTCAGCAGCACCTTGATGAAGTTATTGCCCCTGTCTTGCGTGCATGGAATGTATTTGAACGCACAGACCTCTCTGGTGATGGGCTTGTCGCACGCGAAGAGCTCGCAGCCTTTATAAAGTCCGCAAGTGCGGACGCGCAGAGATTCAGTGAAAAACGCGAGATTCACTTTGAGCGTCTGATTGCTCGCGGGCAGGAACCTATTCGTATTCCAAGGTAGATTAGGGGCATGTGCAGATTACTAGCCTATGCCTCAACAGAGCCGGCGACCCTTGCAACGATCGTTGGTCCAACGCTTGCAGATTTCGTGGAACTCTCAAAAGAACATAAACATGGTTGGGGAGTAACAACGTGCGCGTCAATTGGGGGAGTGCAAGAGCGTGAACGTGATCTAGCTCCAGCAGTTGAAAGCGAGCTCTTCGCAGAAGTTGCTTCAACGAAACCTACCGACGGCGCTCTCGTCCATCTTCGACTTGCATCAAAAGGTTTAACCGTTGATATTTCAAATAATCACCCATTTATCCACGGCGATATCTCCTTTATGCACAATGGAACGATCCGCCCAGCGTCAAGTATCGAACACCTTGTCGATGCCGATCTCTTGGCACAAGTCACTTCCACCACCGATAGTGAACGCTATTTCTTTGCGATTCTTACTGCAGCAAAGAAGATGGGACTCATTGAAGCCATAGCTGCCACTGTGAAGGAGATCGCAAATACTGCTGACTATTCCTCCATAAACTCAATTACTTTAACTCCAGATTTCTTGATCGCCGTCTGCCAGTTCAATGTGGCCGAGCAGAGCGAATGGACCGTCCCATTCCACTACGAACTTCGCTTCGCAAAGGAAGATGGAGCGATCAAGGTCGCATCAACTGGATGGGGACATGATGATTGGGCCTCGCTCACCAATGGCAAGATGCTTGTAGTAAATCGCGCAGATCTTTCTTACAAAATTCTAGATATTTAGAGACACTCTTATGTCACGAACGTATACGGTCGAAACTTACGGCTGCCAGATGAATGTCCACGATTCAGAGCGAATTGCTGGGCTTCTGGATGAGGCAGGATTTATTCCGGCTGAGACAGGTACGCAGGCAGATATTGTGGTCTTTAATACTTGTGCTGTTCGTGAAAATGCCGACAATAAACTTTACGGAAATCTTTCATTCCTTGCACCTATAAAGAAAGCTAATCCTGCGATGCAGATTGCAGTCGGCGGATGCCTTGCACAGAAAGATCAAGCGATCATTCTCAAGAAAGCGCCTTATGTTGATGTGGTCTTTGGTACTCATAATGTTGGTTCACTCCCAGTGTTATTAGAGAGGGCACGTATTGAGGAAGAATCACAGATTGAAATTCTTGAATCTCTCGAGCATTTCCCATCAACGCTTCCGGCGCGACGCTTCTCTGCCTTCTCCTCTTGGGTATCTATATCAGTTGGTTGTAACAACACCTGTACCTTCTGCATCGTTCCAGCACTTCGCGGCATTGAGAAAGATCGTCCGATGGCCGATGTTCTTACTGAAGTGCGGGCCCTGGTTGACCAAGGAGTTATCGAGATAACTTTGTTGGGGCAGAACGTAAATGCCTATGGAGTTGGACTCGGCGAACGTGGAGCCTTCGCGAAGATTCTGAAAGAGGTCGCAGCAATCGATGGTTTGGAGCGCTTGCGATTTATGTCGCCGCACCCGAGAGACTTCACCGATGATGTCATCGAAGTCATGGCAACCACACCGGTAGTTATGCCTCATCTGCATATGCCGTTGCAATCTGGCTCAGATTCAATTCTTGCATCGATGCGGAGGTCATACAGAAGCGATCGTTACTTAGGAATTCTAGATCGAGTGCGGACTCAGATACCTCACGCCATGATTACCACCGACATCATTGTTGGATTTCCGGGCGAGACTGAAAGTGATTTTCAAGCAACGCTAGATGTTGCAACCCAAGCCCGTTTTGCAGCCGCATACACCTACAAATATTCAATTCGTCCTGGAACTCCAGCAGGAGAGATGGCTAACCAAGTGCCGGAGGATGTAGTTGGCGAACGATATACACGTCTACACGAACACCAACAGAAGATATCCCTTTCAGTAAATCAAGAGGCGATTGGTACTCGGCATAAAATTTTGGTGACCGAAGTTGAAGGAAGACGAGATGCAGTTCAATCTCGCCTGACAGGTCGATCAGAGGATTTTCGTCTCGTGCACTTTGATAATTCAAGCCTTGCTCGTCCAGGCGACTTTGTTGATGTCGAGATTACAGATGCATCAGCTCACTATTTGATTGGGCGAGAACTTTCTTACACCCAAACTCGCGGGGGAGATGCCCATGCTCGTCGCACCCAAGAGAGTGTGCCAACGCCAGGAGTAATGCTCGGTATTCCATCGGTCATCAAGGCTAAGGTCTAGATGCGCACAATTATTATCTGCGGCGCAACGGCTACAGGAAAAAGTGACCTTGCGGTTGCGTTGGCGAAAGAGATCGGTGCAGAGATCGTTAATGCTGACTCTATGCAGGTGTATGAAGGTATGGATATTGGGACAGCCAAGTTACCGGTTTCAGAGCGCGGTGAAATTCCACATCATCTTCTCGATGTACTCTCGGTCCATCAAGATTCAACAGTTGCTTGGTATCAAGAAGCAGCGCGTGCAGCCATTGATGAAATCCATCAGCGAGGTAAAGATGTAATCATCGTCGGCGGAACTGGTCTCTATATCAAAGCAATTGTTGATGATTTGAATTTCCCTGATACAGATCCTGTTATTCGCTCTCGCCTCGAACTTGAAGCGATCGAACAGGGCGCTGCTGTGCTCTTTGCAAGACTTGAAAAACTTGATCCTGCTGCTGCTCTTGCTATTGATCGTGCGAATACGCGACGCATTGTGAGAGCGCTAGAAGTTATCGAAATTACTGGTCAGCCATTTACCGCCAATCTTCCACGTCAAGAAAGCTCTCGCTATCCAGATGCGTTTCACTTTGGGTTGAGCCAAGATCGCGAAAGTCTTGATATCCGAGTAAGTAATCGCGTTGATGCTATGTGGGAGGCCGGTCTCGTTGCCGAAGTAGAGGGTTTAGTTGTGACGGGTTTGCGCGAAGGAGTAACTGCGCAGAAGGCTCTGGGTTATGCCCAAGTTCTTCAGATGATGGATGGTTTGTTGACTTCTGATCAAGCTCGCGAAGAGACGAAGCGAGTCACACGGCAATATATTCGTCGCCAAGACACCTGGTTTACTCGTGATCATCGACTTCATTGGCTAGGTCACTACGAAAATCGTCTGGAAAAAATCCTGGCAAGGATAAACTGATAGCGATATGAATACTCCTGTTACTGCAACCTACGGCCATGGCACCGAGAATGACTTTGTCGTCATCTTTGACCCTCAGGAGGAGATAACACTCACTACGGATCAAGTGACTAGTATCTGCAATCGCGACAGTGGAATTGGCGCCGACGGTGTCATTCGAATTACTCGCCCCAATGGCAAGTGGTTTATGGATTACAGAAATGCAGATGGATCACTCGCAGAGATGTGCGGCAATGGAATTCGAGTGATGGCTCGCTATCTGGTCACCCATGGACACCAAGGCGAAGGACTCTTTCCAATTCAAACTCGTGACGGTGCCAAGTTTTTACGCGTTCCAGCTGAAGGCGACATCTCAGTCAATATGGGAAAGGTTAGCGATGAAGGAGACGTCGTCACTGTTGCAGTTAACAATCAAGAATATTCAGCCCGACACATCAGCATGGGAAATCCTCACGCGGTGGCTTTTCTAAAGGATCTGGATGTGGTTGGTTCGCTAGCAATCGCACCCGTCGTTACTCCCGTGACCGTTTATCCAGAAGGTGTCAACGTTGAATTCGTCGAAATTGAATCTCCAGACACCTTGATCATGCGAGTACATGAACGCGGTAGTGGTGAGACTCGTTCATGTGGCACAGGAACATGTGCGGTGGCACTGGCTGCCACGATCTATACGCGCGGTCAATTACCGGCACGTTGGATTATCAAGCCTCCTGGTGGAACTTTGATTGTAGATATAGATGGGCATTCCAATGCGACTTTGACTGGACCAGCAGAGTTAATCAAGGATTACGACATTACAAGTTATCTCAACGCATGATGAGTGAAACGCCAGATCAGAGAGAACTTCGTTTTGAAGAACTCTTGCGCGAAAGCGCACGAGCGGCCGCAGAATACGATGCCTCGGAAGAAGAGATTGATCATGGAGCTGCGCAAGAGTTATCTGAGCGACAAGCACTTCGTCGTGTCAGAGGATTTTCTACTCAGCTACAAGACATCTCTGAGGCAGAGTATCGAGAGCTACAACTTGAGCGTGTAGTTCTTGTTGGTGTCTGGACTGAAGGATCAATTGAGAGCGCAGAGAACTCTCTCGTTGAGTTGAAGGCTCTCGCTGAAACGGCAGGCTCTGAAGTTTTGGAAGGACTCATTCAGCGACGCGACAAACCGGATCCCGCTACCTATATAGGTTCAGGAAAAGTTATCGAGCTCAAAGAGGTTGTGCGATCAACGGGTGCCGATACAGTTATTTGCGATGGTGAATTATCGCCTTCGCAGCTGCGACAGCTTGAAGATAAGTTAAAGGTCAAAGTTGTAGATCGCACTGCTCTCATCTTGGATATCTTCGCCCAACATGCAAAGAGTCGTGAAGGAAAAGCTCAAGTCGAACTTGCACAGATTGCATACTTGCTTCCGAGATTGCGCGGTTGGGGTGATTCTCTTTCGCGTCAGGTCGGTGGACGTGCCGCAGGTGGTGCCGGTATCGGTGGACGCGGACCTGGTGAGACAAAGATTGAGACGGATCGACGACGCATCCGCGACAAAATGGCTAAATTGCGTCGCGAAATCGCCGAGATGAAAATCTCTCGGGATACCAAGAGGCAAGA
>JBILEX010000002.1:0-18864 GCA_044351895.1 Candidatus Planktophila sp. | reverse complement strand
TTATTTCAGGTTTTGTTGAGCCTGTTCTCTTCTTGCTCTCATTTGGTTATGGACTCAAAGATCTCGTCGGAGACATCACTGTTGCCGGACAACCTGTTGGTTATGTCGCTTTTATCGCACCTGCACTTCTTGCGACAAGTGCGATGAATGGCGCGATCTATGACTCAACTATGAATGTTTATTTTAAACTTAAACACGATCGCCTCTACCACGGCATGCTTGCAACATCACTTGGACCGATGGATGTAGCGCTCGGTGAAATCAGCTGGGCACTTCTACGTGGCCTCTCATACTCGATTGGTTTCATGGCAATTGTTGCTCCCCTTGGGCTCATCCCAAGTATGTGGGGCATCTTGGCTATTCCTGCAGCGGTTCTGATCGCTTTTGGTTTCGCTTCCTTTGGTATGGCCGTTACTTCATATATGAAGTCATACCAGCAACTTGAAGTAGTCAATGTTGTCTTATTACCGATGTTCTTATTCTCTGGCTCTTTCTATCCGCTCGATGTATTCCCTGAGTGGCTACAGACTCTCATTAGATTGTTCCCGCTCGCCCATGCCATTGATCTTGTCCGAGGGTTAACGCTCGGCAATATTTCTTGGGCGCTGCTTGGCCATGCGATGTACTTTGTGGTCATGATTGTTGTGGGGCTCTTCTTCACAACTAAGCGTCTTAACGCTCTGTTTATGCGTTAAGAAACGATCTGAAGACCTAACCAAGCAGCAGCAAGTCCAAAAACTAGTGATGCGCTTAAGTTAATTGCTACCTCTTTATACTTTTTGAGTTCGTAGCCAAGATAGAGATCGAGAATAAACGTTGACCAGGTAGTGAATGCTCCTGCAAAGCCGACTGCAATCAAGTCATGCCAGTAAGTTTGATTGGTAAAAGTCACGCCGATCAAAAAGGAGCCGATGATGTTTACGGTGAATGTTCCGACCGGCTTACTGGTGAATCTACGAAAGTACTGGTCGACGAGAAAACGAGCGGGTGCTCCAATCGCTGCACCTAGTGCGACATACAGGGCGATCATTCTTTGACCTTAATCGTTGCACGGGCAAATGGAATAACGACCGCGATCGTGATGAGGGATGCGATAACTGTGAGCGCTAGATATCCAAATCCCATGGCATTTTCGCCAACAACTTCGATTGTTACTGCAGAAAACGTCGTCATTCCACCGCAGAATCCGGGAAGTAAGAACCAGCGCAGCGGTGTAATCCCCCGTCGTTCCATCAATACAAGAAAGTATCCAGCTAGTGCGACGCCAATAAGGTTGGCGTTGAGTGTTCCTGATGCGCTATCCGGGGTGACAAGTGAAAGACCGTAGCGAAAAAGTGAGCCTAGTGCGCCACCGGCACCCACATAAAGAACGGCTTTCAGCGTCTACTCTTTTGCGTGAGTAGGTTAACAACGGTGGTGACTGCACTAATTACTAAACATGCAAAGAAAGCTGACCAGAAATCACGAACATCTAGCGCTTCACTCCATCGTGCAGTCAGTGAGAGCATCATTGCATTGACTACAAATATAAAGAGGCCGAGTGTTAGAAAGGTGATTGGAAAGGTGAGAACCTTAAGAATTCCACCGATGATTGCATTGATAACACCGAAGAGTAGTGCGACCCAAAGATAGCTCCATGCTCCACCGTTAATTCGGATGCCCGGAACCAAAAGGGTTGCACACCACAGTGCAACTGCAAGACCAAACCAACGAAGAATCTGAATTCCCATGGGAAGAGTATTACCCTTCGCGACGTCGAATCTTGGAGCCTAACCAGCGCGCTGGATCGTATTTCACATCGACTACGCGTTCCTTCATAGGAATGATCGCATTATCTGTAATTCGAATGTGCTCTGGGCAGACTTCGGTACAGCACTTGGTGATGTTGCACATTCCAAGGCCGTGCTCTTCTTGAGCTGTGCGCTTGCGGTTTTTTAACATATCCAGTGGATGCATGTCGAGTTCGGCGATACGAATAAAGAATCGTGGGCCAGCAAATGACTTCTTATTCTCTTCGTGATCGCGAATTACGTGACAGGTATCTTGGCAAAGGAAGCACTCAATACATTTGCGGAACTCTTGGCTGCGCTCAACATCGATCTGCTCCATACGAGCTTCACCTGCACCGAGGTCTGCAGGGTGCTCATAAGCAGGGATTTCAAGTGCTTTCTTGTAGTTGAAAGAGACATCGGTAACGAGATCTTTAATCACAGGAAATGCGCGAAGTGGCGTAACAGTAATTTCTTCGCCTTCTTCAAAAGAGCTCATACGAGTCATACATGCAAGACGTGGCTTACCGTTGATCTCCATTGAACATGATCCGCACTTACCGGCCTTACAGTTCCAACGAACTGCTAAGTCACCCATCTGGGTTGCTTGTACGCGGTGGATTACATCAAGGACAACTTCGCCCTCGTTGGCATCTACCTCAACATTTTGTAGAGATCCACTCGTTGAATCACCACGCCAGATACGAAGATTTACTTTGCGCGCCATTAGTTGGAACCGCCTTTCGCAATTTCTTCCGGTGTCATGTATTTCTCCAACTCGTGAACGTCGAAGAGGTCAAAGAGTTCCTTAGGTAGCGCAGGCAGTTTTTGCTCACGCACCACTACTTCGCTGCCGTTATATGAAGAGATGTGGTTTACCTGACGCCATTTATCATTCATGCCTGGGAAGTCATCGCGTGTATGTCCGCCGCGAGATTCTTCGCGTGCGATTGCAGACTTCGCGGTGCTTTCGGCAACCAACAACATATTGTCGAGGTCGAATGCAAGGTGGAAGCCTGGATTGAATTTACGATCTCCAGCAACGCTCACATTTTGACTGCGCTTACGAATTTCAGCAATCTTGCCAATTGCATCTTTAAGTTCAGAGCCGGTACGAATAATTCCGACAAGATTGTGAGTAACTTCTTGTAGCTCTTGGTGGAGTGAATATGCGTTCTCGCCACCTGCGCGTGTAAATGGAGCTTGGATGCGATCTGCTGCAGCTTTGACTGATGCATCGCTGACGGCAACAGGTGCTACTGACTTAACGTAGGCAGCTGCTCCCATTCCCGCACGACGACCGAAGACCAAAAGATCTGACAGAGAGTTTCCGCCGAGACGGTTTGATCCGTGCATTCCGCCCGCAACTTCACCCGCGGCAAAAAGCCCTGGAACACCAACTGCTGCTGCTGTATCTGGCTCTACTTCAACGCCACCCATGACGTAGTGACATGTTGGGCCAACTTCCATCGCTTCCTTGGTGATATCAACGCCGGCAAGTTCGTAGAACTGGTGCCACATTGATGGAAGACGCTTCTTAATTACTTCGGCTGGGATGCGCTTTGAAACATCGAGGAATACTCCACCATGTTCAGTACCGCGTCCTGCCTTAACTTCAGAGTTAATTGCGCGCGCAACCTCATCGCGTGGAAGAAGCTCAGGTGGACGGCGGTTGTTATCTTGATCGAGATACCAACGATCTGCCTCTTCTTCATTATCTGCGTACTTATCCTTAAATACTTCTGGGATGTACTTAAACATAAAGCGTTCGCCAAGTGTGTTTGTGAGAACTCCACCTTCACCGCGAACAGATTCTGTAACAAGAATTCCGCGAACAGATGGTGGCCAGACCATTCCTGTTGGGTGGAATTGCAAGAACTCCATATCAACAAGGTTTGCGCCAGCCTTGAGTGCTAACGCGTGACCATCTCCTGTGCCTTCCCAAGAGTTTGATGTGATCTTAAATGTCTTTCCAACTCCACCTGTTGCTATGACTACTGCGGGTGCTTCAAAGAGAACTTCGTTGCCACCTTCGCGCCAGTAACCATATGCGCCCGCAACTTTTCCGCTCTCTTTAATAATTTCAGTAATGGTGAGCTCTGCAAAGACGCGGATATTTGCTTGCGCATCTCCGTATTCGCGCGCATCTTTCTGTTGCAGCTGAACAATCTTCTGCTGCATGGTGCGGATAAGTTCTAGACCTGTGCGATCTCCAACGTGTGCAAGGCGTGGATATTCATGTCCGCCGAAGTTACGTTGACTGATCTTTCCTTCTTTGGTGCGATCGAAGAGTGCGCCCCACATCTCGAGTTCGTAAATTCGATCTGGTGATTCTTTCGCATGTAGCTCTGCCATTCGATAATGGTTGAGGAATTTCCCACCGCGCATTGTGTCGCGGAAGTGCACCTGCCAGTTATCGCCGCTGTTGACGTTACCCATTGAGGCAGCTGCACCACCCTCAGCCATAACTGTGTGAGCCTTACCAAATAGTGATTTGCAGATGATTGCTACGCGCAACCCTGCTTCCCGTGCTTCTACCGCAGCACGAAGACCAGCACCGCCGGCACCGATAACAAGGACGTCGTATTTGTAGCGTTCTAGTTCTGTCATGTTTATAGGCATCCTTTAGAAGAAGTAGAAATTCGTCCAGTGGCCGGCAGCAACCTGACGGACATAAATATCAGCAAAAGCAACGGCAAAGAGTGAGATCCATGCAAAGAGCGCATGTGAATGATTCAGCTTGGAAATAGTTGTCCACGCCTTGTATCGAATAGGGTGTTTAGAAAAATGTTTCAAACGTCCACCGATTGTGTGACGGCATGTGTGGCATGAGAGTGAATACATCCAGAGCATCACGGTGCTAAAGACAAGTACGAGTGAACCGACACTCATATGTCCCCATTCACCTTCTTTATTCTTGAAAGAGATGATTGCGTCATAGGTGAGAATGACGTTGAAGACTAGACCTGCGTAGAAGAACCAACGGTGTGCATTCTGCAAAATAAGAGGTTGACGTGTTTCGCCGGTGTACTTCTTGTGTGGTTCAGCAACTGCGCATGCAGGTGGTGACATCCAAAATGCGCGGTAGTAAGCCTTGCGATAGTAGTAACACGTCATGCGGAATCCGAGTGGGAAGATCAAAATGATCAACGCTGGTGAAAGTGGGAAGTTAAAAATTTGCGCACTTATCGGAGCGAAGCCACCGATTACGGCTTCAGGAACACACGCTTCAGATAGACATGGTGAATAGAAAGGTGAAATCAAATGATCTGCATAGTAATTAGCGCCTTCAAATGCACGGAACGTTGCATAGATAACGAAGCTAAAGAGAACACCAAATGTTGCAAGCGGTTGTAACCACCACTTATCGGTTCGTAGCGTGCGCTCTTTAATCTCAGCGCGCCCTGGAGAGAAAACTCCTGACATCTGTATTACCCCTCTTTGCCATACGTTCTGATGGCTTTAATAGGGCAAGTGTGCGCCGAATGATGAAGTGGCGCTAGGTGGTAGCCCGTGTACTGGCTATGAAGTCAGCCACAGGATTTGAGAAAAACTGGCGGAGGGCGTGGGATTTGAACCCACGAGGCTTTCACCTGCCGGTTTTCAAGACCGGTGCACTCGGCCGCTATGCGAGCCCTCCGTGGGAGAGGCTACATGACGGAAGGGGGAACTAAAAAATCGAAGGAGATTTAAGCAGGAAGATCGAGGAGTTTTTCGATGATCTTGGCAACGCCATCTTCCATGTGTGGCTCTGTGACATCTTTAGCGTGAATCTGCGCATCTGGATGACCATCCGCAATTGCATACGATCGACCACACCATTGCAACATTGAAAAGTCATTGGGGTTATCGCCAAAAGAGACGCAATCATCAGCTGTGAATCCACTGCGTCCTGCCATGAGTGCGAGAGTTTCGCCCTTTGATACACCTTTGGCTGAAATCTCGAGTAATGACGCTGTTGGGCTCGAATGTGTAACGGTTACTAAATCGCCGATTTCACGTTCTGCAATTTCAAGCATTTGATCAGAAGTAAATTCGTGACCTGAACAACGGACCAACAACTTTAAGATCGGAAGCGAAAGTACTTCTTCAATCTGGTTGCATCCTTCATGATCAATACCGGCATCCCAGATCGCGACGTAGGATTTTTCACGCTTAAAGAAGTTATCTGATTCAACAGCGAATGAAACTCCAGGAATTGCCAACCTTAGTTTTTTGAGTGACTGATGCAAAAGGTCATCTGGTATTGCCCACTCTTCAATCACAGTGCCCTTGAGTAAGTCATAATTCATCGCACCGTTACAACAAATTGCATTTCCATAACCAAATGCATCTTTAATCTCGCCCATCCATCTAGGCGGACGACCAGTAACAAACCAAATCTCAACACCAAGATCGCGCGCGCGAGCAAAGGCTTCTAGAGTGCGCGCAGTAACAGTGCCATCGTGATGAACAATTGTTCCGTCAAGATCTGTGGCAATAAGTTTGGGGCGAATCTTTCCTAGGTTCACACCAGCTCAAATCGTGTCATTCCAAGGAATGGCTGTAGGGCTGCAGGAACGTTGACTGTTCCATCTGCATTCTGGTGGTTCTCTAAAATTGCAACAATCATGCGTGGAATTGCCACAAGAGTTCCGTTAAGTGTGGCAACTGCCTTGGTGCCATCGCTATCTTTGTAGCGAATATTTAAACGGCGTGCCTGGAATTCGGTGCAGTTCGAGGTGCTTGTTACTTCGCGATAAGCGCTCTGTGTAGGTATCCACGCCTCAATATCGAATTTGCGGTTAGCGCTTGATCCCAAATCACCAGAAGCTACATCGATGACGCGGTATGGGATCTCCATCGCATTGAGGAAATCCTTCTCCCACTGCAGAAGACGCTTATGTTCTTCCTTCGCTTCTTCTGGTTTACAGAAAGAGAACATCTCGACTTTGTCGAATTGATGCACACGAATGATTCCGCGCGTATCTTTTCCATAACTTCCTGCTTCGCGACGGAAGCAGGATGAATAGCCTGCATAACGCAGTGGCAGTTTTGCTCCGTCGAGAATTTCATCCATGTGAAATGCTGCAAGTGGAACTTCGCTAGTTCCCACTAAGTAGTAGTCATCTTTTTCAAGATGGTAAACATTCTCTGCTGCTTGTCCAAGGAATCCTGTTCCCTCCATCGCTGCTGGCTTTACCAACACGGGTGGGATAACTGGAATGAAGCCTGCTTTTGTCGCAGATGAAATCGCGTAGTTAACGAGCGCAAATTCAAGAAGAGCACCAACGCCAGTTAAGTAATATGAACGAGATCCAGAAACTTTAGCGCCGCGTTCTGTATCAATTGCACCAAGAAGTTTGCCAAGTTCAACGTGATCCTTTGGTTCAAATCCCACAGCAGCAAAATCGTGTGGTGTGCCCACATGTTCAATAACAACAAAATCTTCTTCCCCGCCAATTGGTGCCTCGGGATCGAGAATATTTGAAATAACCATTGCGAGAGAATTAGCTTGTGCCTCTATTTCTGCGCGCTTGGCATCGGCTGCCTTTACCTTGTCGGCAAGTTCTTTAGAGTTTGCAAGAAGTGCTGCCTTTTCATCGCCTTTTGCGGCACCAACAGATTTAGAGAGAAGGTTCTGCTCTGCACGCAATTGTTCAAATTCAGTAATCGCAGCGCGCTTTAATTCATCGGTGGCAAGTACTTGATCAACTACGCCAACATCTTCTCCGCGCCCTTTCTGTGATGCACGTACTGCATCAGGATTCTCGCGCAGAAACTTAATATCGATCATGCTCGCACCTCTCGTGGATATGAACCTAAGAATCGAATCTCATCACAGATCTCGCCTAGTTCATCGAGCGAACGAGCAACTGGCTCATCCTGGCAATGACCCTCGACATCAATAATGAAATGGTAGTGACCAAGTTCGCGTCCTGTTGGACGACTCTGGATGAATGTCAGGTTTACATCGTGATCAGCGAAAACAGTCAAAATCTCAAGAAGCGCACCCGCATGATCGATATCAATAAACAGGGCAACTGATGTGCGGTCATGGCCAGTTGGGGCTGGAATCAGTCCTGGCTTTGCAACCAAAACAAAGCGAGTGACAGCGCCATCGTTATCGCCAATATTTTCAGCGATTACTGTGAGACCAAAGTGTTCGGCTGCAGCGCTGGATGCAATAGCTGCATCAAACTCTCCACGTGAAAGAGATTGTGCTGCTGCTGCAGTAGACGCAGTAGCAACAAGTTCTGCGTGAGGATAATGCTTTGCGATATATGTCCGACACTGCGCTTCTGCATGTGGGTGGGTGGCAATTGTGGTGATCTCCAAGTTGCCTTCTTTAGTCATCAGTGCAAATGTCACCGGAAGCGTTACTTCGCCAGCGACCACAAGTGGATCACCTGTTGCTAATTCATCGAGAGTGCGCGCAACAACGCCCTCGACAGAATTTTCGATGGGAACAAGTGCGAAATCAGCATTGCCGCTGCGAACCGCATCGAGAGCGGCGGTCACATTTGCATATGGGGTTCGAGTGTCGGCTGAGGTTGTAATTTTCTTGAGCGCAGCCTCTGTAAAGGTCCCAACAGGACCGAGATAGGCGTATGTACTCACTGCGCAAGGATAGCCGAGCACTCTAGTTCGATGCGCCGTCGGTTAGGCTAAGCGATATGAATAGCCTCTACTTTGTTAGCGCAGCGCGCTCAGCAGTTGGCTTAATCCGCAATGGGAACGAGGATGGTGCACTCACACATCCACAATTGATTGCAGTTGCAGATGGAATGGGTGGCCACGCAGGAGGCGAAATCGCCTCAGCAATTGCACTTGAAATTCTTGCACGTAGAGCTTCAGTCTTCACTAATGCTGAGATCGATAAAGATTCTGCAGATGACTACTTCAACTCCACGATTGATGAAATTGATGGCGCACTTAAGGCGGCAAGCGATGAAAATCCGAAGTTAAGTGGACTCGGTACAACGCTTACTGCACTCTTTATTCGTGACGGCCAAGCAGTGCTATTACATGTTGGTGATTCGCGGGCGTATCGAATTCGTGGGGCTGTAATTGAACAACTCAGTGTCGATCACACGGTGATGCAAGAGCTCCTATCTGCTGGCACCATTACGCAAGCAGACGTCGCAGAGCATCCACAGAGATCTATGCTGACGCAGGCCCTCATGGGTAGCCAAATTCTTTCAATTGGTTTACATGTTTTTGATCTGAGAGATGAAGATAGATTTATTCTTTGTAGCGATGGCCTCTCAGGTGTTCTGGCAGATAAAGAGATCAAAACACTCGTGAAATCTCAATCTCCAAAAGACGCTGTTGCAGCACTTATTGATGCCACCTATATCAACGGTGCGCCCGATAACGTCACCGTTGTTGTTGCTGATGTTTCATCTGCGGCACCCGCTGGCGCATCTCTTGAGTTTTTCGGAACGGCTACGCCATGATGTCAAAGCTTCTCGGCGATCGATATCTGCTTGGTGCAATGATCGGCACCGGCGGAATGGCTGATGTCTACACCGCTCAAGATCAACGTCTTTCCCGCGAAGTCGCAGTGAAAATTCTCCGTAGCGATTTAGCCCAAGACCCGTCTTTCGTTTCTCGCTTTAGAAAAGAAGCAAAGGCTGCAGCCGGACTTAATCATCCAGGAATTGTTGCCGTTTACGATTCTGGCGAAGATCCTGCTCCGTACATTGTTATGGAACTTGTTACGGGTCACACTTTGCGCGAGTTAATCCATGAAGGTGAGCGCATTGAATGCGATCGTGCGCTGGAAATCACGATGGGGATTCTTGAGGCACTTGATTACTCACATATGCGTGGAATTGTTCACCGCGATATCAAGCCAGCAAACATCATGATTACAGAATCTGGTGATGTAAAGGTGATGGATTTTGGAATTGCGCGAGCTATTGATGATCTGGGTGCAACGCTTACCAGCACGTGGAATGTTGTTGGAACGGCACAGTATTTGTCGCCAGAGCAGGCTCAAGGTTCGATTGCCGATTCACGAAGTGATCTTTACTCCACTGGTTGTCTGCTTTATGAATTGCTCACGGGATGTCCGCCATTTACTGGAGAGACACCAGTTTCGATTGCACTACAGCATGTTTCAGGACAATATCCTCCCGCGCGTTCACTACAACCTGAGTTGCCGGCAGATATTGAAACTGTCTTAGCTGTCGCACTGAGCAAGAGCCCTGATTCTCGCTACCAAGATGCACTGTCAATGTTGGCAGATATCAAACGACTACGCAGTGGCGTGCATGTAACAACAAAGATCACAAGAATTCGCCCACTCAAGCGTCGTAGTTTCATAATTGCAGGAGTATCTATTCTTATTGCATCCGTATTGGCGATAGTCGGACTTTCAATTAACGGAGCATCTGAGCCAAGCGTCGGATTCGAATTACCAAACGTTATTGGTCTTACTGAGGATCAGGCGAGAGAAGTATTGAGTCAGTATGTTGTGACCGTTACTCGTGCGCATGATCCGCGAATTCCAGAAGGGCGAATTGCCAGCCAAATCCCGCTTGCTTCAAGTGATGTAAAGCCTGGTTCTGGGGTTGTTCTTACGATTTCAGATGGCCCAGGAGATGCGATTGTTCCTGATGGATTAATCGGAATGGAATTAACCGAAGCACGTGCAGCACTTGCTGCCGCAGGTTTAGTGGTCTCACAAACTATTGCGGCCCCTTCTGATGAAGCACAAGGAACTGTGCTTGAAGTGACTCCGGGTCCAGGTTCCACGATCAGTGCGGGTTCTGGCGTGATTCTTACAATCGCAAGCGGTGAAGTCGAGGTTCCTAACCTTGTCGGTATTGAAGCGATTCAAGCAAAAACGCTTCTTTTTAACTCTGATTTTCTGATTAAGGAATTCTACGATTACGACCCAACGCAACCTGTTGGAGTTGTTATTCGTCAGGCACCTGAAGCGGGCACGACACAGACAATCGGTGATTCAGTGACAATAACGATTAATCGCGCGCCTTAAGCTTTTCCTAAAACCGGTGCCAGACCAACTGACTTTGCGAGCGCACCTTTATCGCCACATTGTGTTAACCAATTTGCAAGCATGAGATGTCCGTGTTCGGTCAGTACTGACTCAGGATGAAATTGCACTCCCTCAATCGGTAAGGTTTTGTGTCGCATCGACATCACAACACCTGACTCAGTTTTCCCTGTTACTTCTAAATCTTTACCGATAGTTGCTGGTTCCACTGCAAGTGAGTGATAACGCGTTGCGGTAAAGGGGGTTGGGAGCGATTTAAAAACACCTGCTCCTGTGTGATGTACCTGCGAAGTTTTTCCGTGAAGTAATTCTGGTGCACGTGAAACTGTTGCACCAAATGCCACACCAATTGCTTGATGGCCAAGACAGACACCGAAAAGTGGAATTGAATGTTCTGCGCAATACTCAATCATTGCAATGCTTACGCCAGCTTCCTCGGGTGTTCCTGGTCCTGGTGAGATCAGAACTCCGTCGTAATCGCTGGCAGCGTTTGCTTGTACTTCATCATTGCGAAGCACGGTGCAATCAGCCCCGAGCTGCTGCAGGTATTGCACCAAGTTAAAGACGAATGAGTCGTAGTTATCGACGACTAGAATTCTGGTCATGGCTTAATTCTGGCCTATCCCGCCCTTGGCAGGTGTGGCGAATTACTTCTGAAAGCGTGTAACCTTTCGCCTATGCCAAAGTCGAAATTGCGTAAGAAGGTTCAGGAATCCCACGCCCATGAGGAGCAGGTTCACATGAGTGCGCCAGAGGTTCCGCTTGAGAGCCCATCATGGTTGGCCCCTGTCATGGTCACCAATTTCCTCATCGGCCTATTCTGGATCGTTATTTTTTACGTCTCACAGACTCAATATCCAGTTCCGGGTATTGGCGCATGGAACATGATCATTGGCTTCACCTTCATCGGCGTCGGCTTTTCGCTGGCGACAAAGTGGCGCTAACTCTCGCTCTTTAGGGCCAATTCTCAGCTTTCTCCCAGCATTAGGGAGGACTCTTTACCTATGACACAACCAATCAATGGTCAACGCATTCTCGTTGTCGATGACGAGTCAAGTATTAGTGATCTCATCTCAACAAGTCTTCGCTTCGTCGGTTTCGATGTGCGCACGGCAGCAACTGGTTCACAGGCCTTATCGGTGGCAGAAGAATTCAAGCCGCACGCAATTATTCTCGATGTCATGCTGCCGGATCAAGATGGTTTTGAAGTCTGTCGACAGATTCGCAATGAAGGCGTCAATGTTGGCGTTCTCTTTCTAACAGCTAAAGATGGCATGGAAGATAAAGTTGCTGGACTAACCATCGGTGGCGATGATTACATGACAAAGCCATTTAGTTTGGAAGAGTTAGTTGCTCGTCTGCGCGCACTCTTGCGACGCATTGGCGTTGTTGAGATGGATCATGATGATGAGAAGATCCGCTTTGCAGATCTTGAACTGGATGAGGCAACTCACGAAGTACGTCGTGCGGGAAATCTTTTGGATTTATCCCCTACAGAATTCTTGCTCACTCGTTATCTTTTAATCAACTCGGATCGAGTTGTATCTAAGGCGCAGATTCTCGATCATGTCTGGGAATATGACTTTCGAGGTGATGCTGGAATTGTTGAAACTTATATCTCGTATCTTCGCAAGAAAATTGATATTTATGAACCACCACTGATACATACTGTGCGCGGTGTTGGATACCGTCTTCGAGTACCTAGCGAGAAGTAATGAGAAGTCCTTTATCGCAATGGAGTTTGCGTAATCGCTTAGTGCTCGGCGTTGTTATTCTCTCAATGCTTGGATTTACAGCATCTGGTCTAGTAGCGCAGAAACAGATTGAATCTTTTCTGATTCACCAAATTGACGATCAACTCATCAATGTAGCTTCTGGTTCTCTCCCCCGCGTTAGCCTGGCTGGAATTGTTAATGATGATGAATATCAAGAGCGTCGTGGCCGACAAGAACGAGACGATGATGATGTCCCTCAAACTCCTCTAGATCGAGTCCCTACAAGTATTTCTCTCACCCTTCTAAATGCCACCGGTGAAATAGTTGGCGGCATCGGAGGAGATCTCAACTCGGTCTCCGTTAGAGATTACATTGGCGGTTATTCACCTGCTGATGTTGCAAAATTTCAGGGCCGACCATTTACTATCGAGGCAACGGGTGAAAACTTTCGAGTTCTAGCTCTTCCTCTTCCTTCTGGTCTTGGTTCGGTAACAATCGCACAATCACTTAATGATGTTGATCGTACTCTTTCTCGTTTGCAGTGGCTCTTCTTCTTTATTGGATTAGTCATTGTTTCCCTCATCGCTCTTGCATCGCGCACAATGATTAAGGTTGGACTTAAACCGCTCTCTGAAGTAGAGAACACGGCAGAGAGAATTGCTGATGGTGATCTCTCTGCGCGACTACCTGAAGCAAAACCAACAACCGAGGTTGGGCGCTTGACTACATCGCTGAACACTATGTTGTCGCGTATTGAAGAGTCTTTTGCTCTTCGTAAAGCAAGTGAAGATAAATTGCGCCGATTTGTGGCAGATGCCTCTCACGAGCTTCGTACGCCACTGACCGCAATTCGAGGATTTGCAGAACTGCATCGCCAAGGCGCAGTTGTGGGTGACGAGGATACAAAGCAGTTGCTTGCTCGCATTGAGGGCGAATCAATTCGCATGGGCTCTCTTGTAGAAGATCTCTTACTTCTCGCACGCCTTGACCAGTCTCGAGAGATGGAAGCGCTGCCTGTTGATATCGCCGCTGTAACTAGAGATGCGGTGGCGTCAGCGCAAGCGGCTGGTCCAAGTCATCCAATCTCACTCACCGCTGACGTGAGCGAGCTTTACATCCTTGGCGACAAGAACCGTATTCATCAAGTGGTTGCTAACTTACTTGCAAACGCAAAAACACATACTCCTGACGGCACAAAGATCACTGTTTCGATTACGCGGAGCGAGGATGGGGTTCGCATATCGGTTATTGATAACGGTCCCGGGCTTAGCGAAGATGATCAGAAACGTATATTTGAACGCTTCTACCGCGCAGATTCCTCACGTGTACGTGTTGATGGCGAAGGCAGTGGCCTTGGACTTTCGATTGTTGATGCAGTGATGCAAGCTCACGGTGGCAATGTTTCGGTCTCATCTGAATTAGGAAAGGGTGCAACTTTTGTCTTGTTCTTCCCACAAGCACCTGAAAGTGTTACTGATTAGGCCCTAAAGATTCCATCGCGCGCAGAGTTTCAATTCGCTCTTCTATTGGCGGGTGTGTTGCAAACATCTTTGAGACTGCCTTGCTATCAAGCGGTGACTCAATCCAAATGTGCGCGACTGCATTTGATTTCTGTCTCACAACAGTTGAATCTATTGCGAGCGTTTCCAGCGCACGACGCAGACCAGCAGGATTTCGTGTAAATGAGACCGCAGTTGCATCAGCTAAAGATTCGCGACGACGAGAAATTGCGCTACGTAAGAGCATTGCCGCTATTGGCGCGAGCAGCATAATCAGTAGCGAGACAATAAGAAGAATTGGATTTCCATTACCTTCTCGGCGATCTCGACCGCCACCGAACCACATCATGCGGGTAAGAAAATCACTTAAGATTGCAATTGCACCTGCTGTAGTTGCAGCCACTGCCGAGACAAGAGTGTCGCGATTTGCAACATGCGCAAGCTCGTGTGCAATAACACCTTGTAGTTCATCGCGATCCATTACTTCGAGTATGCGCGTAGTAAATGCGATCAGAGCATGCTCGGGGTTTCGACCAGTAGCAAAGGCGTTTGGGGCACTATCTTCAACGATTGCTACCTTCGGCATTGGCAAACCACTTGCGATCACAACTTCTTCAATGACGTTGAAGAGTTCTGGATTATCTTCGCGTTGAATTACACGAGCACCCGTCATTGTTAAAACTAATTTATCTGAACCGTAATACGAACCCCAGACGCCGACAAGTGAAATGCCCACCGCTAGTGGAACAACAAAAGAAGTTGTTCCAGCACCGAAATAAGTCAGTGCTGCATAGGCAACAACCCAAGTAAGTAGCCCCATTGCTGCAAGGAGAAAGTACGTCTTGCGCTTATTTACTCCTTGCGCATTGCGAAAGTTCGCGGACATCCGACTTAGAAATTAACCTTAGGTACTTCGCGTGATTGCGGATCTTCTACTTCATAGAATTCGCGAGCGCTTACCTTTGCTAGTCCGGTAAAGAAACTTGATGGAATTGTGGCAACTGCTTCGTTGAGTGCGCGCACATTGTCGTTATAGAACTGGCGTGCAAAGGCAACCTTGTTCTCAGTTGTCGAAAGCTCTTCCTGAAGTGAGAGGAAGTTTGAAGAAGCCTTGAGATCTGGATATGCCTCAGCAACTGCCAGCAATCCGCGAAGTGCCTGCGTCAACATTCCATCTGCGGCTGAAACATCTGCAACACCTGTTGCTGACGTTGCCTTTGCGCGGGCTGCAACAACTGCATCAAATGTTGATTGCTCGTGCGTTGCATATCCTTTAACAGTCTCAACAAGGTTAGGGATCAGATCAGCGCGACGCTTGAGCTGCACTTCAATCTGCGCGAATGCTTCATCGACGCTGATATTCAAGCGGACGAGGCGGTTGTATTGAGCAACGACAAAAATTACTAAGAGAGCTACGACTCCGATAACTATAAATATTTCCATACCTAGTTCAACCCCTTATTGGCAAGGGATATTCCCTCACCGCTTAGTCGATCTTACTCCGATGGAAGTTAAGGAAGGAACGGCTAGGTGTTGGCCCACGCTGACCTTGGTAACGTGATCCGTACTTCTCGCTGCCATAAGGGTGCTCGGCAGGAGATGAGAGTTTGATAAGGCAGAGCTGACCAATCTTCATTCCCGCAAATAACTTCACTGGCAGGTTTGCAACATTAGAAAGTTCTAATGTTATGTGACCAGAAAATCCTGGATCGATAAAACCGGCAGTTGAATGTGTGAGTAGGCCTAGGCGACCAAGAGATGACTTTCCTTCGAGGCGGCCAGCGATGTCATCTGGGAGTGTGATTACTTCATAGGTGCTCGCCAGAACGAATTCGCCTGGGTGCAAGATAAATGGCTCGGCTCCATCTGCAATGACTTCTCGGGTCAGCTCAGGCTGCTCGAGGGATGGGTCGATCACGGAGTACTTGTGGTTTTCAAAGACGCGGAAGAATTTATCCAGGCGCACATCTACTGAGGATGGCTGAATCATCGCCTCATGAAAGGGTTCGACGCCTACGCGGCCTGCGGAAATTTCGCTTCTAATATCGCGATCACTAAGTAGCACGGCGCGAGCCTATCTCCCGAAACGCAAAAAATAGTAGAAGCCACCACTTGCATAAGTTACTGGCGGGTAGCACCATACCGCTATGGGACATTACATAGCCAACCTCCGCGATATCGAATTCTGCCTCTTTGACCTACTTGGTCGTGAAAAAGTTATGGGGACCGCGCCTTATGGCGAAGTCGATCGCGAAACCGCAGTAGGAATGCTCGAAGAGATGAAGCGCTTATGCGAAAACGATTTGGCTGCATCCTTTGTTGAAGGCGATCGCGTTGGAGCGATTCTCAATAAAGAAACCGGCAACGTAACTTTGCCTGAAAGTTTTAAGAAATCTTATAAAGCTTATGTTGATGGTGAATGGTGGCGCCTTGATGCACCTGTAGATCTCGGCGGGATGAAAGTTCCACCATCTGTTCGTTGGGCGATGGCTGAGATGGTTCTTGGTTCCAATCCAGCAATTCACATTTATGCATCTGGTTATGCCTTCGCACAAGTTGCATATGTTCTTGGAACGGATGAGCAGAAGAAGATTGCAAAGCACATGGTAGAAAAGCATTGGGGTGCAACTATGCAACTCACAGAACCTGATGCTGGTTCAGATGTTGGTGCAGGTCGTTCAAAGGCTGTGGCACAACCAGATGGAACATGGCACGTCACTGGAACAAAGCGTTACATCACTTCAGGGGATGCGGACTTCTATGACAACGTTGTGCACTTTGTTCTTGCACGTCGCGAAGGTGGCGGACCAGGAACTAAAGGACTTTCACTATTTTTAGTTCCTAAATTTATGTTTGATTTAGAAACTGGCGAGCTTGGAAAGCGCAATGGAGTTTATGTAACAGCGCTGGAAGATAAAATGGGTCTCAACGTTTCAGCTACCTGCGAAGTTAACTTAGGCGAGCACGAACCTGCTGTTGGATATTTGTTAGGTGAAGTCCACGAAGGTATTGCACAGATGTTTAAAGTTATTGAATTCGCTCGCATGATGGTGGGAACAAAAGCTATTGCAACGCTATCTACTGGCTACCAACAGGCTTTGCTCTATGCCAAGCAGCGCGTGCAGGGCGGTGATATGAAGGTAATGAATGACAAAGCTTCACCTCGCGTCACCATCATCAAACACCCAGATGTGCGCCGTTCGCTCATGGTGCAAAAGTCATATTCTGAAGGTATGAGAGCCCTCGTTCTCTATACCGCCTCTATTCAAGATGAAATTGAACTTGCCCACATGGCTGGAGACCAAGATAAGTTGGCAAAGATGGAGGCGCTTAACGATCTCTTGCTTCCAGTTGTTAAAGGTTTTGGTTCTGAAAAGTCTTGGACACTTCTTGGTACTGAGTCACTTCAAACATTTGGCGGCGCTGGCTTTACACGTGATTGGCCACTAGAACAATATGTACGCGATGCCAAGATCGATACCTTGTATGAAGGCACTACAGCAATTCAAGGTCTTGACTTCTTCTTCCGCAAAGTTGTTAAGGATGGCGGAAAGGCACTCGGCCTTCTAGGAAAAGAGATTAGTGACTTTGCAGCAACAGGCGGAGCTCACGATGCACAGAAGCAGGCGCTTCTTAAAGCACTAGGCGACCTCAATGGCATGGTGGGTGTTCTTGTTGGACATGCGATGGCATCACAAGAGAAAGCTGATGAGATCTACAAGGTAGGTCTTAACACTTCACGCGTACTTATGGCCGTTGGTGACATCATCACTGCATGGCTCTTACTACGTCAGGCCGATATTGCAACTGAAAAGCTTGTGGCCGGTGCTGGAAAGGATGCAGATTTCTTTGAAGGAAAGATTGCATCTGCTCACTTCTTTGTTGCTAACTACCTTCCACATATCACCGCGGATCGCAAGATAGTAGAGGGCACAGATAGTGCGATCATGGAGATCTCCGAGAACGCTTTCTAATCAGATACCCTTACCGGATGCTCAATCGCTACCGGGGTGAGATTTACCTGATCACAGGTGCGCTCTTCTTCTCATTTAATGGTGTGATCTCGACTCTTGTTCTCGACCATCTCTCCCCATTTCGCTTGACACAGGTGCGCTGTCTCGGAGCTTTTACAATCCTCTTTTTGATTGTTGCTTCACGAAATTTTCAATCTTTAAAAGCTACTCGACGTGAACTACCAATCTTGGTCTTACTTGGAATCGTTGGCTTTGCAGCGGTGCAGGGTGGCTATTTCTTGGGGATTCAGCGTGGAGTGCCGCTAAGCCTTGTTCTGATTATCGAATTTACCGCTCCCATTTGGATTGTTCTCTGGATTAAATTTGTTCAGAAGAAGGCTGTCCCTAATGGAATGTGGGGCGGAATCGCACTCGCCTTTATCGGTCTGATCTTTATTGCTCGTGTGTGGGATGGCCTCACCTTCGATCTGATTGGAATGCTCGGTGCACTGGTTTCGGCATTTGCAATAGCTGTCTATTTTCTTGTGGGATCTAAAGTTGGCGAAAAACGTTCGGCGCAATCAATCACAGTGTGGGGTCTTGGAATAGCCGGACTCACGTGGGCGATTTTTATGCCAGTGTGGCAATTCCCATTTGAAGTTTTTACTATGGATATGAATCTGCAAGGAATCTTTGACGGCACTTTCGTGCCGGGTTGGGTTTTGTTCGCTTGGATAATTGTGATGGGAACAATTGTTCCCTACCTCTTTGTTATCAACGGAATGTTGAGATTAACGCCATCAAAAAGTAGCGTGGTTGGAATGATGGAGCCGGTGTTAGCCGGAGTATTCGCGTGGGTGTGGTTGGCACAGAGTTGGGCGCCGATCCAATTAAGTGGCGCTGCGATTGTTCTTGTCGGTATTT
>JBILEX010000061.1:0-6055 GCA_044351895.1 Candidatus Planktophila sp. | reverse complement strand
AATTACATTTGATGGTCCGAATTCGCACTTCGCTATTGCGGATCGTTCGAGTCTTAACGGTACATATATCAATGGTTTGATTGTAGAAAAAGCAGTTTTGAGTCATGGCGACGAAGTTCAGATTGGTAAGTTCCATCTGCTCTTCATCACCGGTCAGAAATAATTAACAAGGGGAGAGACAGTGAGCGTTCCAGCACGTGCCTATTTAAGTATCGGTGAAGTCCTTTCGAAACTTCGTGGTGATTTTCCAGATATCACTATTTCAAAAATTCGCTTTCTCGAATCAGAAGGGCTGATTGAGCCACAGCGGACCCCTTCGGGATATCGCAAATTCACTAGCGCAGACCTGGAACGCCTTCGCTATGTACTCCTTGCACAACGCGATCACTATCTACCTCTTCGAGTAATTAAAGAGAATCTTGATGCCATGGATCGCGGTTTGGAACCTGCGCCACTCTCTGGTGGAAGTGCTACTCCACGCCCTGCCCTTGGTCTAGCAACAGTTGATGGTGAACTTTCACCTTCGAACTTCGCACCATCTACGGATATGCGACTTTCACGAGATGAACTTGTGAAAGCTTCCGGAGTGACGGATGCCGCGCTGACCGAACTTGAAAGTTTTGGCCTTATCTCAATTCGCGGCCGTCACTATGATGCCGATGCACTATCTGTAGCAACTGCAGTGGCAGCAATGTCTGCCTTTGGTATCGAACCGCGCCATTTGCGCTCATTTAAGTCAGCGGCGGATCGTGAAATCGGTTTGATCGAGCAGGTAATCACGCCGCTGAATCGTCAGAAGAATTCGGACTCCAAGGCACGAGCCGAGGAAGTCTCCAAGGAAATTGCTGCACTCTCTGTTCGACTGCATGCATCCCTTGTTCGCGCAGGTCTCAATCGTCCACGATAGAGATAGCCGATGAGCGAAGAAGTAACTCCATTCATCAGTATGGAGGTTGTGGGTGTTCGAATCGAAATGCCTTCCAATCAACCAATCGTTCTACTTAAAGAGATTGATGGTCCTCGTTTTCTCCCTATTTGGGTTGGTGCTGCCGAGGCGACAGCGATTGCATTTGCGCAGCAGGGGATTAATCCGGATAGACCGCTGACTCACGATCTCATACGCGATCTCCTTCAGACTCTTGATGCAACTCTGCTAGCCGTTCAAATAACCCACCTTCGCGATGGAGTTTTCTTTGCGACTTTACAGCTGCGAACATTTGAGGATGCAGCCCTCGCAGTCTCAGCTCGTCCATCAGATGCCATCGCCCTGGCTCTACGAAGCCAGAGCAACATCGTCGCCTCCCGAGAGTTGGTCGATCAAGTGGGGATTGAGATCCCAGAGCGTTTGATTCAGGAGATGGATGCTGAAGGTCAGCCGATCGAACCTGCAAGCGCCGACCTCGACGCCTTCCGCGAATTCCTAGACCAGATCAATCCAGAGGACTTCAAGGGATAAGTCTCAACCTCTAGTTGAGGTTTGGCCCGTGTCGGTCATTGAATGAGCTCCAAGCGCTGCGTATATTTACACACCAGAGCAACTCTTCCCCAAGAGAAATGAGAAATTCGTGACCTCCCCAGCCACGCCAGAGATCGGTTACCGCGGAGCTACTGCATGTTCGGCTGCCGGAATTTCTTATCGTCAACTCGACTATTGGGCACGTACCGGACTTGTAGAACCAAGTGTTCGCAGTGCAACTGGATCTGGAACATCACGTCTCTACGGTTTCCGTGACATTCTTGTTTTGAAAATTGTTAAGCGTTTACTTGATGCAGGAATCTCTCTGCAGAACATCCGTACCGCAGTAACCCATCTTCGCAGCAGGGGAGTAACAGAACTCGAGCGAATCACTTTGATGAGTGATGGCGCATCAATCTACGAGTGTGCAAGCCCTGATGAAATCGTTGACTTACTTGCGGGTGGTCAAGGTGTATTTGGTATTGCAGTCGGAAAGGTCTGGCACGAAGTAGAAGGTTCATTAGCAAACCTTCAAGGCGAGGTTGATGGTTTACCTGCACGTGTTGAAGCTAACGATGAACTTTCACTGCGTCGCAAGGCTAAAGGCGCGTAAAGAAGCTTTCGGCCTTATATTTCTCCTCTGCGAAGTCAACAGGGGGATTAGTGGCTATCGAGCTTAAGTTTTCGGATCGGCATATCGGTCCAACGCATCGTGACGAATTGGCGATGCTCAAAGCCCTGGGCTATAAAGATTTAGAAAGTTTTATTAGTGAAGTTGTGCCCTCCAACATCGCGATCAAGGGTGTTATCGAATCCGCGATAGATGCTGGCGTCAGCGAAGTCGAGGCTATTGCCGAACTAAAAGTCTTAGCATCTAAAAACAAGGTTCTTAAATCTCTGATTGGTACTGGTTATTACGGAACGATAGTTCCACCAGTAATTAAACGAAATGTTCTTGAAAATCCTGCTTGGTATACCGCGTACACGCCATATCAACCTGAAATTTCACAAGGTCGCCTTGAAGCACTCTTCACATTCCAAACAATGGTCTGCGAACTTACTGGCTTAGATATATCGAATGCATCTATGCTCGATGAATCAACAGCTGCAGCCGAAGCGATGACTCTGGCTCGACGTTCTTCAAAGATGAGTGATGACGCTGTCTTTCTGATTGAAGAACACGTTCATCCTCAGACTAAAGCCGTCGTTATCACACGAGCGAAACCGTTAGGCATCACCGTAGTTGAGATTGACTCTGGACACATCGCTCGTGATGGATACGACGGTGAGTTCTTCGGTGCATTAGTGCAATACCCAGATACAACTGGCGAAATTATCGATTACTCGAAGTTTGCTGCATACGCGCACGAGCGTGGAGCACTTGTTATTGCAGCAACAGATTTGCTTGCACTCACACTCCTCAAGGCTCCGGGGGAGTGGGGAGCGGATGTTGCAGTCGGCACTTCCCAACGTTTCGGTGTTCCTATGGGCTTTGGAGGGCCTCATGCAGGTTTCCTAGCAGTTCGATCTGGATTAGAGCGTTCAATGCCAGGAAGACTCGTTGGTCAGAGTATTGATGCAACTGGTGCACCTGCATTTCGTCTAGCGCTCCAAACTCGCGAGCAACACATTCGTAGAGATAAGGCGACATCCAATATCTGCACAGCTCAAGCTCTACTTGCAAACATGAGTGCTTTCTATGCGATGTGGCATGGCCCAGAAGGTCTCAAGGGAATTGCAGCACGAGTGCATGGATTCGCATCTCGTCTGCAAAGCGCGACTGATTCAAGCAATGACAATGTCTTCGATACCGTAACTGTGCCAGTCAAAGATGCCTCAGTAGTTCACGTCAATGCAGTAAGGGCCGGATTTAATTTCGCTCATGTGAGTGATACCGAAGTTCGCATCTCTTTCGATGAAGAAACTACGGAAGCCGACTTCGCAGAAATACTTGTGATTCTCGGAGTTGTAGATTCCAAGTCAAGTGAAGTTCCTGCGGTCCTTCTGCGCACATCATCATTTTTAACTCATCCGGTTTTTAATACTAATCATTCTGAAACTGCGATGATGAGATATTTACGCAACTTAGCTGATCGCGATCTTGCACTCGACCGCACAATGATTCCTCTTGGCTCGTGCACAATGAAGCTCAACTCTGCTACCGAGATGGAAGCAGTCTCTTGGCCAGAGTTTTCGAAGTTGCATCCATTCGCGCCATCAGATCAAAGCGCTGGTTCTCGTGAACTGATCGATCAACTATCGAAGTGGCTTCTTTCAATTACTGGCTATGACGCGGTTTCACTTCAACCAAATGCTGGTAGCCAAGGAGAGTTCGCGGGTCTTCTAGCCATTCGCAATTACCATGATTCGCGTGGAGATCAGAATCGCACCATCTGCCTAATTCCATCTAGCGCCCACGGTACAAACGCTGCAAGTGCGGTCATGGCCGGAATGAAAGTGGTTGTGATTGAGTGCGATGAGAGTGGCAATGTAAGCGTCGCTGATATCAAAGCAAAGGTAGACGAACATCGTTCGAATCTTGCTGCCTTAATGATTACCTATCCAAGTACTCATGGAGTATTTGAGAGTGCAGTCAGTGATATCTGCGCACTTATTCATGATGCAGGTGGCCAGGTCTATGTTGATGGTGCAAATCTCAATGCACTAGTTGGCGTTGCACAACCAGGAAAATTCGGCGCAGATGTTTCTCACCTTAATCTTCATAAAACATTTGCCATCCCACACGGTGGTGGGGGACCGGGTGTAGGTCCGGTCATCGCAAGAGCTCACTTAGCGCCCTTTTTGCCCAACCATCCAATGGATGTAGAGGCAGGACCTGCGACAGGACCTGGTCCAGTCTCAGGCGCGCCATTTGGTTCTGCAAGCATCTTGCCAATCTCGTGGGCATACATTCGCCTTCTCGGGGGAGCAGGACTCACTCATTCCACTCAGGTCGCAATTTTGTCGGCCAACTACATGGCAGCGCGACTTCATGACTCATTCCCGATTCTCTATACCGGTGCACATGGACGCGTAGCTCACGAGTGCATTCTTGATATCCGACCACTCACAGCGATTTCGGGCGTTACGGTCGATGACATCGCAAAACGTCTGATGGACTTTGGTTTCCATGCGCCCACTATGTCGTTCCCTGTTGCAGGTACTTTGATGATCGAACCAACTGAGTCAGAAGACATCAACGAAATTCATCGCTTCATCGATGCCATGATTTCAATTCGGTCTGAGATCCAAGAGGTTATCGATGGGGTAGTCGCAATCGAAGAAAGCTCACTGCGTCATGCGCCTCACACAGCTCGCGTTGTTACTTCCACACAATGGGATCGCCCTTACAGTCGCGAAAAGGGCGGTTATCCAGCGCCTCTAGACGGCCTTGTAGCGGGCGAACTCATCGGCGCACGAATGAAGTATTGGCCGCCAGTTGGACGCATTGACGGCGCTCATGGCGATCGAAATCTGATCTGCGCCTGTACGCCTATCTCGGATTACGCGTAATCAAGGGTAAATCTCGTGTGGGGATAGGCTAATTTCTCTTACTTTACATAATGTAACTTATCGGCGTTAGGCCGCAGGCGTCGATTTATACCCCAACGGGTTGTCTGGATTAACGCCTCTACAACTATCGCTCTAGACATCTTTGAAACTCCGTTAGCGCGCTCTACAAATGTAATTGGAACTTGTTTGGTCGTTGCACCTGCCAAATGTGCAGCTAATGCCATTTCGATCTGAAAACAATATCCAGTTGCATCCATTGTGGTGAGATTCAGTGACTCAAGTAATTGTCGACTATATATACGGAAACCGCCGGTGAGATCAGCCAATTGAATTCCGAGAGCAAAGGACGCGTACTTAGTGCCAGAACGCGAGAGTAACTGCCTAGATCTTGGCCAATTAACTACCGATCCACCTGGGATCCAGCGAGTTCCAAGAACTATCGACTTTCCAGGGCTGATCGCTGCAAACATTGCGGGTAAATCAGCTACACGATGCGAACCATCAGCATCCATAGTGACAATTTGATCGTACGCACGATTACTAAGAACTTGAGCAAAACCAGCGCGATAGGCGTTACCCAAGCCATCTTTCTTGGCTCTCTTGAGGATGGAAACCCAATCCAAGGATAAAGATTCAACGATCTCCGCGGTCTTATCAGGTGAATTATCATCAATAACGGTCACGTCAAAATGGAACTCATTCGTTCGACGAAGTTTTGCAAGCGCGTCAAGGAGTTCTACAACAGAAGTTGCTTCGTTGTAGGTCGGAATAAGAATCATCGCTTTCATCGGGATCTCACTATACGCAATAAAGCAGGGAATATCACCGATAGCAATATGACTAATCCTGGAGCCAGTCCCCCTAGTGTGTTTGAAAAGGTCTTGGTTGTATTCGACCGCACTTCGCCCTTTAATTGAGCAGCTACATTTTCATCGGTTCGGCTTAAAACTTCCCCATTGATACCAATGTGCGCCGAGATACCTATGGTCGATACGCTGATGATCTCTCGAGCATTCTCGCGTGCTCGCAGTCTCGTGATGTTCAGCTGTTGTGCGCTCTCAGAAGTGTTTGCAAAGGTAGCACTAT
>JBILEX010000060.1:0-6058 GCA_044351895.1 Candidatus Planktophila sp. | reverse complement strand
GTTAAGTCAGGGATGAACATCCTAATTTCGGGCGGAACTCAGTCAGGAAAAACGACTTTGCTCAATTCGCTGGTTTCACAGACACCCGTGCAGGAGAGAGTAATAACCATTGAAGAAGTCTTTGAGCTCAAGCCACAACTGCCTGACGTCGTTGCAATGCAGGTAAGAACAGCAAATCTCCAGGGCGATGGAGAAATTCCAATGAGGCGTTTAATCAAAGAGGCACTACGCATGCGTCCTTCACGCCTTGTAGTCGGTGAGGTCCGTGAAGCAGAAGCTTTGGATCTATTGATTGCATTGAATTCTGGGCTTCCAGGAATGGGAACCATTCATGCAAATTCTTCACGAGATGCAATTATCAAACTTCAAACTCTTCCATTGCTTGCTGGAGAGAACATCTCACACAAGTTTATTGCTCCCACGGTTGCTTCCGCATTAGATCTCATAGTTCAAGTCAAACTGAATAGTGATGGTCTGAGGAAAATTCTTGAAGTTTCGTGGGTTACAGGAAGATATGAAAACGACCACGCAGAAATTGAAACACTGTGGTCCTGGAATGGAAAAGAATACGTGAGAGGAATGGCAACAGCCTTTCCCATTAATCAGTGGTGGGTTGCAGCTTGAAGAGTGGAGCATCAGGATGATGCCGCACATCAAACGTTTCGCCCCTTTCGCCATTTCTTCCAATTGCACTTTTCTTGTCGTCTATCTTTTGACGGCCTCTCCACTGCTTGGGATTGCTTTCTCCTGTCTCACGCTTGCATTTACCTATGTGGTTGTAAATGATCGCAGAGGTAAATATGAGTTAGAAGTTCGTGCTTCGTGGCCAGAAGTTATAGATCACTTAGTCTCTGCAATTCAATCAGGAATGTCCCTTACTGAAGCCCTCACAGAACTTTCATCCCGAGGTCCAATGGTTATGCGTCCGGCATTCTTAATGTTTCGGTCGCAGATATTTGAAGATGGAAATTTTGATTACGGAATTCAACAACTTGCGAATCATTTCAAGAGTCATGCAAGCGATCAGATCTTCGAGGCTCTCTTGATCTCAAAATCACTCGGAGGAAGCGAACTACTTTCAATCTTGCGAACACTCGGCAATTTTCTTCGCGAAGATCTAACGCTCCGCAATGAAATCGCCGTAAAGCAGTCGTGGATCAAGAATTCCGCTCACCTCTCTTCTGCCGCACCCTGGCTGCTACTGCTTTTGTTGGCGATGCAGCCCACTACTGTTCAGGCATTCTCAACCGTGACCGGCGCTGGGATTTTGTTCATAGGTCTATTCATGACCGTGTTTGCGTACATTTGGATGAAATTTTTGAGTCGCCTACCAAGTGTTCCACGCGTTTTTGGTGGCGATAAATGAACTCACTACTCCCATCATTCTTGCTTTCAAGTATTGCTGTATCGCTTCTTGTTCTTGGCGAGAATCCTCGCAACGAAGTCAAGAAGTTAACAGGAAGAGCAAAAGACCGTTCACTGATCAGAAGCCGATTACTTGAACTCAATCGAGGAACCCAGATTGAGTATGAGGAGTTTCGTTTTCTTCAATTTTCCTATACTTCATTCTCGGCACTAGTCACTTTTATACTCTCTTTACTGAGCAATCAAACTTTTGCATTTACGGCAGTTTTCAGTATCGGTATCGCGGCCGCTATGTATCTCTACGTAGATCGAACACTTACCGCTGCAGTAAAGAGTCAACGAAGTGCAATAGAGGCAGAGTTCCCAGCAATAATTGAGATGCTCACTCTGGCGATTTCTGCGGGAGAGTCACCACTAGCTGCCTTCAAACGAATTGCGGAAATTTCACATGGATATCTGAGTGTGAGGTTTCGCCTTGTTATTGCGCGAGTCCACCAAGGTATGCCATTTCACTCGGCTCTAGATCTCATGGGTCGCGATTTGAATTCTTCACAGGTCCGTAAATTCATTGACTCGTTGGTCAATGCGATGGTGCGAGGCGCACCTATCACTGAAATTCTCGTAAGACACGCACAGGAAGCACGAGATTATCAACGCAATCGAGTTCTTGCGGCGGCGGGAAAGGCAGAAATTTCGATGATGATACCAGTGGTTTTTCTTATCCTGCCTATATCAATTTTATTCGCTCTGTGGCCTTCCCTAACTAATCTCAATTTATTCGCAAGTTAACAAGTAAGAACAACAGGCAATAAACCTAAAAAAGAAGGAGAAACACATGCAGAAATCAATCATCGGGAAAGAACTCTCAGAGAGAGCCCTTAAGTGCGGACTATCGATACAGGAGAGACTGGCAACATTGATTAATGAATCAAAAAAGATGAAGTATGTGAAGATAATGAAAGACGAACGCGGAGATGTACCTGGATGGGTTCTAGTTGTATTGATGACTACAGGATTGGTAACGGCGATCTGGACAATTGCCGCTCCTCGACTCTCGGCAATCCTCAAAAACTCACTGGATGCAATGAATGGCATTCGGTAAGTGATCTCTTTCAGAAACATCCTGAGAATTTTCAGAGACGAGCGAGGGAATGTTGAAAGTTCGCTTGTTCTGATACCGCTACTTTTTCTTTTTCTTGTGGGTATGCAACTGATTCTTGCGATAGGGATGAGAGATGCCGATTCCTTGACAGCGTCAGATCAAGCTTCCATTCGAGCAATATCTGGGAACTTTTCTCGAACGGACAAAGAAGAAAAATTCTTTTCTCCAGATCGGTTCTCGAATCTGTCTATATTAATCACAACGCAAAGTCGCAAAATTCCGAATCTAGTGCCGGGGTTGGCAGCACTCTTGGGGCGAGACTTGGAGACTGATGTTCGAGGAATCGCCATAATTGAGAACACGCGATGAACAGAGTGCTAAGGCAGATGAAGAGTGGGATGAAGAAAGAAGATGGGAGCGCCAGTGTTGAATTCGTATTACTGGCACTACCTCTCTTCATTCCAATCTTCATATTCTTAGGGCAGTTCTCCGCAATCAGTTCTCATGAGATGGTTATGCAAACTTTGGCGCGGGAAAGTCTGCGTAGCTATATAGAGAGCAGTGATGATGAATCTGGCGCAGCTCTCATCAGGGAAGTGATTGAAGTTGGAGGTAAGAACCTTGGTCTAACTAAGCAGGAAATCAGAGCAATAGATGTTGATTTGAAGTGCAGCAAGAACCCATGTCACCAACCAAATGGTCGAGTGAGAATTACGCTCACAATGGATGAGTCGGCGACTTACGGTCGCACAGTTGATTCTGCTGCTCAAGCGTATTTCTCGCCTTGGATTAAATAATGGAAAGAAATCCCATTTATAAGAAACTTTTCCGAGGTTACGTTAAGACTTTAGAAAAGCTCTCCAGCAAAGTTCGAGATGAGAGAGGATCAATTTCTATCCTCACAATTGCACTTTTTCTCATCACGATTTCGCTCTTGATGATCACGACAAATATTGCAACTGTTACCTTGGCCAAGCGTACGTTGACTCAAAGTGCTGAATCAGTTGCTCAACGTGGGGCACACTTTTTAGATGAAGATGCTTATTACAGTGGAAAATTCAACGCAATAACAATGGTTCAGAACCTGTTTGGTCAGGGTCCAGATGATCCAGGTATTCCAATTGACTGCCAGAAGGCACAAGCCGGTATAGCAGAAGCGATGGACGATTTAGCGAATGAAAGTGAACTGTTGGTAGATAAAGGAGCGCACAACTTGGAGATTGTAGACATTATTTGTGATGGTCGAGACCTTCGTGTGGCCCTACAAGTGGAAGTTGATCTCCCGTTTCAGATACCATTTTTGAATCTAAGAAGTGTCACTTTAATCTCATCAGCAACAACCTTCAATCAACGCAACAATGGCCTCTATCTCTTTGGATATCGGGTAAGTTGAATTGATCGCCACAGTTTGAGTGAGGTGATCCCACTCATACAGTGGGTATCCTTTGCCTATGGCCCGCGAATACAGTCTCGAGATAGCAGAGATTGACGCGACCCTGGTTTCAATCGAAAAGGTGCTTGATCTTCCAAAACTTGAAGCAGAAGCTGTCGATCTGGAAGCCCAAGCGGGAGTTCCTAATCTTTGGGATGACCCTGAAAAAGCACAGGCGGTAACTAGCAAGCTTTCACGCGTTCAATCAACCATTGCACGTCTGAAATCTTTGCGCCGTAGAGTTGAAGATCTACCAGTCCTCTTTGAATTAGCATCTGATGAACCAGACGGGTCAGCCTTACGTGATGCTGAGAATGAACTTGATTCAACGGTTAAAGCAATTAGCGAACTAGAAGTTACAACACTACTTAACGGTGAGTATGACGATCGTGATGCACTCATCACTATCCGCTCGGAAGCTGGTGGCGTTGAAGCTGCAGACTGGGCTGAGATGTTGATGCGCATGTACTTGCGCTACTGTGAACGCCACGAACATAAAGTTGATGTCCTGGAAACTTCATATGCAGAAGAGGCCGGAATTAAATCAACAACGTTTCGCGTGAGTTCACCTTATGCGTATGGAACTCTTTCGGTTGAGCAGGGTACTCACCGTTTAGTTCGTATATCTCCTTTTGATTCACAATCTCGCCGCCATACTTCATTCGCTGGTGTCGAAGTTGTGCCAGTAGTTGAACAGAGCGATCACATTGAAATTGATGAGAAAGAAATTCGTGTTGATGTGTATCGCTCTTCAGGTCCTGGTGGTCAGGGTGTTAATACAACCGACTCCGCTGTGCGACTTACACATATTCCAACAGGAATTGTTGTCTCATGTCAGAACGAGCGATCACAAATTCAAAACAAGGCGACCGCAATGGCTGTCTTGCAATCCAAGCTACTTGAAAGACGTCGCCAAGAAGAGCAAGCAAAAATCAATGCTCTTAAGGGCGACAATTCAGGTTCATGGGGAAATCAGATGCGTTCTTATGTTCTTGCTCCGTATCAAATGGTGAAAGATCTTCGCAACAACCACGAAACTGGAAACACATCAGCAGTTCTCAACGGTGAAATCGATGACTTCATCGAAGCAGGTATTCGCTGGCGTCGTTCACAAGCAACGCAATAAATCTCACACCTTCCACACGCCTGAATCTGGACTGATATTCCATGTAAAGTCGGGTCTATCTGCGCTCAAATCCCGCATACTCCAGGCTTGTTCCATAAACTAGGCACAGTACGGAGAACTCGGAGCACACCTGCTCTGGATCCAAAGGGTCGGGCCTAGCGCCTGGCTGATCGAAGGGTAAGAGGAGCAGCACATGATTCGCTTTGAGAATGTGACCAAGACCTATCCAGGTCAAGAGCGCCCTGCCCTCGATTCAGTAAACCTCGAAATTGTTAAGGGAGAGTTTGTCTTCCTCGTTGGTGCCTCTGGTTCAGGTAAGTCAACATTCTTGCGTTTGATTCTTCGTGAAGAGAAGCCAACCTCTGGCGTTATTCATGTTGCCGGAAAAGATCTTGGCAAACTCTCAAACCATAAGATCCCAGAGCTTCGTCGTCAGCTCGGAACTGTCTTCCAAGATTTCCGTCTTCTTCCGAATAAGACAATCACTGAAAACATTGCCTTCGCACTTCACGTTCTTGGTTACTCAAAGAAAGAGATCAATCGTGAGGTCCCAGAAGTGCTTGAATTGATTGGCCTTGAAGATAAGGGCGATCGCATGCCGAACCAACTTTCCGGTGGTGAGCAACAGCGTGTGGCGATTGCGCGCGCATATGTAACAAAACCAGCGATCATCATCGCGGATGAGCCAACCGGAAACCTTGACCCAGCGTTATCAGTGGGCATCATGAAGTTGCTCGACAGAATTAACCGTGAGGGCACAACAGTTTTGATGGCTACACACGATTCAGGCATTGTTGATCAGATGCGTAAGCGCGTAATCGAACTAGATGGCGGACATGTAATCCGCGATCAGGTTCGTGGCGTCTATGGATACACCGGGTAAGGGAGAGAAAAATGCGCGCAGGATTTTTGCTTAGTGAAGTTCGCATCGGACTTCGTCGTAACCTCACCATGACCTTTGCCGTAATCGTGACTACAGCAATCTCTCTTTCACTACTTGGTATTGGTTTGCTATCTAATGCACAAGTAAATG